>JBIKRY010000286.1:0-6099 GCA_044348925.1 Bernardetiaceae bacterium | reverse complement strand
TACACCATAGAGCCAATAAGAAATTTGATTGTAAACTATCAGCAACTGCAAGTTATGTATAAAGTGGATAATTTTTAGTAATAGTGTTTCCCTTTCCCTAAGAGGCTTGGCAATCTTTTAGGGATAATTTTTTGGTTATTTATGTGGTAGTAGCTACCAATTTGATAAAAACATCAGTAGAGTGTTATCTGTCATTGTTCAGAAGTTTAGAATGACAAATAAAATTTAAAATAAGTAATTTATTTGAAAAATACACATTTATTTCCTACCTTGTTTGTTTGTTTATAAAAGTATATTTTTAGTAGGTATGTATGCAAATATGTAGTATATGCCTCAGCAATATGCAAAACATACACAAAACAGAATTTTTACCTTTATAACCTCATTCGCAAATGTCTATTGTATCTCTCAAAAAAGGGGAAGTGGTCAATCTGATAAAGAAAGCCCCTGCACTCAAAAAAATTATGATTGGTTTAGGTTGGGAAATTAAAAGTGGCAATCCATTAGATTTAGATGCCTCTATTTTTATGCTTAACGTGCATGGAAAAACGCCAAATAAAGATTATTTTATCTTTTTTAATAACCTAAAATCTCCAGACGGTTCTTTAGTACATACAGGCGACAATCGTACAGGCGTGGGTGATGGCGATGATGAAATGATTTTAGCCAACTTAGCCCTTATTCCACAAGAAATCGAGGAAATATTAATCGTAGTAAGCATTTATGAGGCAGAATCTCGTCGACATAATTTTGGGCATTTGCACGAAGCATATATTCGAATTGTAGATGTAGAAACGCAAAAAGAACTACTTTTATTTGATTTGGACGAGGAATTTCCACGCTATACCGAAGTAGAATTTGGCAAATTGCAACGTATCGAGAACGAATGGCACTTTAAAGCCACAGGTATTGGCACTACTATCGGCTTGGGAAGTTATGTAGATAGGTATGTAGTGTAGTAAGAATAGCAAAATTTTAGTGCAAATACTTCGACTGTATCTATGTTTGTGGCAATTTTGCTTATATTGCCACACAAATTATATAATTTTCGTGTTAAAAACTGCAAAAGTATTTTTATTGCACAAATAAACTGTTAATTTTGTGCTTATGAAAAAAATAAGTTTATTCTTTGTCTGCATTATTTTGTTTACAGCTTGCAAATTTCAACGCATTGTAAAAAATAGTGATTGGCGTGTGCGTTATAAAGCTGCCGTTGCATATTATGAAAGTGGAGATTTTAGCAAAGCAGGTATTTTGTTAGAGGAATTAATACCCATACTCAAAGGCTCTCCCGAAGGAGAAAAAGCACAGTTTTATTTTGCTTATTGCAATTATCAACAAGGGCAATATTTATTGTCTTCACATTATTTTAAAACTTTTTTTGATACCTATAACCGTAGTGAGTTTGCCGAAGAAGCATTTTATATGTATGCCTATTCGTTGTATGCAGATTCGCCACCAATTTATTTAGACCAAAGTAGCACCAATACTGCTATAGACGCATTTCAAGATTTTTTAAACCGTTTTTCACAAAGCAAATATGCGTTGCAAGCAGGAAATATTATCAAAGAAATGCGAAATAAATTAGAGGATAAAGCATTTAATACCGCAAAATTATATTACAAATTGCAAAGATTTAAGTCGGCTATTATTGCTTTTGAAAATTTCCAGAAAGATTTTCCTGATTCAGATTTGCAAATGGAAGCATCTTTTTTGCGACTTTCTGCACAATATGATATGGCTACACAAAGTTACGAATTTAAGAAAAAAGAAAGATACGAACAATTTATCAAATATTACCAAGATTTTGTGGACAAATACGGAGAAAGTACCTATTTGAAACAAGCCGAAGTAATGTTTGCCACTACACAAAAAGAATTACAAAGAATTGCAACAGCCGAAAAGAAAGAAGTTTCTACTTCGCCAAGTACAGCAACCCAAAACTAAAAGCAGTTAAACATTTAAAACTCAATATAACTATGGCAACACCAAGCCCTTCGATTCTGACAAGAGATGTTACCGAATTATCAAAACAAACAGGAAATGTGTATGAAACAGTAGTAATTATTGCTCAACGTTCTCGTCAGCTTTCTACCAAAATTAAGGAAGAATTAAACAATAAACTTTCTGATTTTGCTTCCACTGTAGATAATTTGGAAGAAGTATTTGAAAATCGTGAGCAGATTGAGATTTCAAAATATTATGAAAGAATGCCAAAACCTACTAATATTGCAATGGAAGAGTATATAGAAGGCAAAATTGCATTTCAACGTAGCAAAAACATTCAAGTAACGGAAAGTTCTGATGATGACCTTTTGGCTATAGAATAACTACAAAGATACTGATATTACTGCCCCTTTAAATGGTAATTGTAAAAATTGCTTTTTTAAGGGGCATTTTTTTTACATTTTTTAGCCAAACTATAGCTAAATTTATTCCTATCTTTTTCCATTTTAACAAACCAATGTATGAAAAATATACTTTTAATTTTTTGCTTTTTGCTTATTTTTATAGCAAGCAAAGCCCAAAACCTTGAAACAAATATAGAAAGTAGCCCTAACGAAGTTACTGTTTTCTTATCGGGTGCTGAACTAAAACACCAAACCGAACTAAAATTGGTGGCAGGACAAAATACTTTTCGTTTTTTGGGATTGCCTGCCTCTATCAATCCAAGTAGTATTAGTTTTAATTTGGAAGAAGATGTAAAAATTATTTCTATTTCTGGGGAAATAAATTATCAAGGAAGATTAAAACCTAATAAAATGCGAATAACTTTGGAAGATTCGGCAGATTATTTTGAACAAGAAGTCCAAAAAATAAACAATGAAATAGAAGCATTGCAAAGTGAAAAAATATTACTTAACGAAAATATGAAAAGAATAGGAAGCAATAACGGAGTTTCGGTTCTCGAATTACAAAATTTTGCTACCCATTACCGCAATAGAATTAGAGAAGTAAATGACAAATTGCTCGAACAAAACAAAAAAATTAGCCAACAAAAACAAAAAGCAGAAAAAATAGGCAAAATATTAGAAAAAATAAAAGCCAAAGATGCAACGCCTGCCTTTGAACTTAGTTTGATTGTACTTGCCAAAGAAGCCAAAACTACGCAAGCCAAATGGAGTTATGTAATTCAAGACGCAGGTTGGTCAACTGCCTATGATATGCGTGCTAAAGGAATTGACAAACCTATTCAATTTACTTATAAAGGCAATGTATATAATAATTCGGGAATAGATTGGAACAAAATAAAACTGAAACTTTCTACTGCTGATGTGATGCAAAATGCCACGCCACCTTATATAACGAGTTGGAAATTAGATTTTGAAAGCAATGGATATAATCAAAATATGCTATATCAACAACAAAGTAATATGACTATGAATAATATAGGTGGAGATTTTGCTGATAACGAAAGTCAAACTATATCCCGCAGTGCTACCATTCCTTTGGCAGATGTGGCGGTTTCAGAATTGAGTACAGAATTTGAAATCAAAGAATTATACAATATTCCATCAGACAATCGGGCATACGCCGTAGAAATAAATGCTTACGAATTGCAAGCAAATTATAGCTATGTTAGCACACCTAAGTTAGATAAAGACGCATTTTTATTAGCCAAAATTTTGGGCTGGGAAAGTCTAAATCTTATCGAAGGCGAGGCAAATGTCTATTATAAAGATAGTTATGTGGGCAAAACCTACATAAATTTGCGACAAGCTACAGATACTTTGGAAATTTCGCTGGGCAGGGACAAAAAAGTGATAGTAAATAGAATCAAAAAACAAGAATTTAGTAGCAAAAAGTTTTTGAGTAGTACAGTTACCGAAAATTTTACCTATGAACTAACTGTTCGCAATAGCAACGCAATGCCTATTCAATTAGATTTGAAAGACCAAGTGCCTGTGTCGGGAAATAGCGAAATAGAGGTCGAAGTATTGGAGATTTCGGGAGCAAATTGGGACAAAGAAAGTGGTTTATTGACGTGGAAAGTAAATTTGGCTGCTGGCGAAGCAAAAAATTACAAACTAAGTTATGCGATTAAATCCCCAAAAAATAAAAAAGTAAATTTACAACGCCTAAAAATGCAAAGGCAATATAAAAAATAAAATCTATACAAGCAAAAACATTACTAACTTAAAATCTACTTAAAACCATGAAAAAAACACTTTTTCAAAACCTTATTCTTTTATCTTTTTTGATGTTTTGTAACATTGCAAATGCACAAGAAAATAAAGAAACCACCCAAGATAATGCTCTTTGGACTCGTTATCCAAGCATTTCGCCTGATGGACAAACTATTGTTTTTAGCTACAAAGGCGACTTATATCGTATGCCCGCAACGGGTGGCACTGCCATTCCGCTAACCTTACACGAAGGACACGACTATATGCCTGTGTGGTCGCATGATGGCAAGCAAATAGCTTTTGCTTCTGACCGTTATGGAAATTTTGATGTTTTTGTGATGCCTGCAATAGGTGGCGAGGCAAAAAGATTGACTTTTCACTCGACAAACGACTTGCCAAGTGATTTTTCGAGTGATGACAAACAAATTATTTTTCAAAGTGCTAGACGAAATACCGTTACAAATGTGCAGTTTCCACGAATGGCACAATTATATAGTGTGTCTGTAAATGGTGGAAATGCTAAAATGGTTATAGATTTTCAAGCAGAATATGCAAAATATAATAGCAATGGCACAAAATTAGTGTTCCACGATTGGAAAGGTTATGAAAATGATTGGCGAAAACATCATACATCTTCTGTTACGAGAGATATTTGGGTATATGATATGGCAAGCCAAAAATACACGCAAATTTCGAGTTTTAATGGCGAAGACCGTAATCCTGTTTTTGGGCAAAATGACAACGAAATTTATTATTTGAGTGAGCAAAGTGGAGATTTTAATGTGTGGAAAACTACAGTAGGAGGGGGGCAAGCTACGCAAATTACAAAATTTGCAAAACACCCTGTTCGTTTTTTGTCAAAAGCTACGAATGGAACTTTGTGTTTTAGTTGGCATGGTGAAATTTATACCGTAAAAGAAGGCGAAAGCCCTAAAAAAATTGCAGTCCAAACTTTTACAGATAGTAGATTAAATATCGAAAAAATTGTTCCAATTACAGGCGGTGCAACAGAATTTAATCTTTCTTCCAATGGTAAAGAAGTGGCTTTTATTTTCAGAGGTGAAGTTTTTGTAAGTTCTTTGGAAGGGGGAATTACCAAACGAATTACCAACACTCCCGAACAAGAAAGAACAGTAAGTTTTAGTCCAGATGGTAGAAGTTTGGTGTATGCAGCCGAAAGAAATAATAATTGGAATGTGTATAAAACTTCGATAATTCGCAAGGAAGAAAAATATTTTTATGCCTCAACAGTTTTGCAAGAAGAAGTAGTAATTGCAACACAAGCAGAGGAATTTCAACCAGATTTTTCGCCTGATGGCAAAGAAATTGCGTATTTAGAAGAACGTACAACGCTGAAAATCATTAACTTAGCTACAAAAGCAGTAAGAATAGTTTTGGCAGGAACTTACAATTATTCGTATTCAGATGGCGACCAAACCTATAATTGGTCACCAGATAGCAAATGGTTAATTGCCTCATTTATTCCAAAAAAAGGACAAATGTTTATGCCCGAAATAGGTTTAATTGCAGCCGATGGCAAGTCTGAACCTGTAAATTTGACACAAAGTGGTTATAGTGATGAGTTTCCAAAATGGGCAATGGACGGAAAAATGTTGTTGTGGTTTTCGGACAAAAATGGTATGAAAAACCATGCTTCTTGGGGTGGCGAAAGTGATATATATGGCTTATTTTTTACACAGGAATCTTATGACAGATTTAAGTTGAGTAAAGAAGATTTTGCTTTGTTAAAAGAACAAGAAGAAAAAGACAAAGAAACAGCAGAGAAGGCAAAAGGCAAAACCGAAGCAGACAAAAACAAAGATAAAAAAGACGAAATGGAAGTAATAAAGCCGTTGGAAATAGTTTGGAAAGGCTTAGAATATCGCAAAGTTCGTTTAACGGCACATTCGTCGAGATTATCTGATGGAATTTTGTCAAAAGATGGCGAAAAATTATATTACTTAACTACTTT
>JBIKRY010000287.1:0-6099 GCA_044348925.1 Bernardetiaceae bacterium | reverse complement strand
ATTTTACTTCTTCTCCCCAAAGTTCGGGTTCATCAACTAATTGTGGTTTTTTGGCTTTTTTGCCTTGTTGTATTGCTTTTTCATAGGCTTCTTGCAATTCTTTAGCATCTTTTTTAGTTTGGTTTGCCAAAAAAGTATTATATCTTTCTGCAAAAAGTATAACTTTATTTAGCAAATTTTGCCTATTAAAATCATACACCCATTCGTCTCTGTTAGTAGCAACTCCAATCGTGGAAAAGTGAAATAATTTTTCTTCTTTTTTATTTTCGTTATCACTTTCTACCAAAGGCAATAAAGTTTTGAAATCAGAAACAGAAAGATTTATCCAATTATGGTTTTTATCGGGATTAATTTTTTCTTGTGGCAAGCTTTTGAGTTTGCTATCTTTCAATATTTCCAATTTTTCTGCCCCCGAAAGTCCATCACCTACATTGTAATAATAAATTCGATGTGTTTCCAATTCTGGATTTTTAATCAAAAACATCATAGCGACACCTGTCATAATGTTAAACACATTTCCGCCTTGCGTAGTGTCGCCTGCTGCCCGTACATCTCCCTTCAAATCTACAATATGAATTTCGTTAAAATCTTCTTTGATACACTTGCGAAAACCGTCATAAGTCGTGCTATTGATAAAACTACGATTAGTAATAAAAGCCACAATTCCTGCATTTGTCATTCTGTCCGTTGCCCAACGGTAAAAACGGGCATACATATCATAGACTTTTGTCTTGGTTGCTTTGCTTTCTTTTACATAACTTTCCTTAATTCTGCCATCAATTCCACCTTCTTTTTTGGCATAATTGAAGTAATATTCCCTATTTTTATTATTATCATTTTCGTTTTGTTGATTGGCATTATAAGGCGGATTTCCAATAATAACGGTCAAGGGTTTGCTATTTTGGTTAGCAATTCTTTTGTTATTTTCTGCCATTGCTTCCGCTTTTTGAAACATATTCATAGCTTTTTTGCTATAATTTAAGGCTGCCAAACTGTCTAAAGTATCTACCCAACAAATATTTTTAAACTCTGCATAATGCTCCATTTTTTGCTTGTAAACATATTCTATGTTCAGATTTGCAATATAATAAGGCAAAATTGCTACTTCGTTGGCGTGCAATTCGTGTTCGTATTTGTGTTTTAGGGAATGTGGACTTAGTTTTTTTATTAGGTGCGTAATAAAAGTACCTGTACCTGTTGCAGGGTCAAGAATATGCACATTTTTGTCGGAAAGTGTCTTATCAAAATGCTTTTCGAGCAAATATTCCGTAGTATCCAACATAAAATTGACAATTTCGGAAGGCGTATAAACAATGCCGAGTTTGTCTGCACTTTTGGGATTATAAGCCTGATAAAAATTTTCGTAAATAGTTTTCAAAAAATCTTGCTTTTCTTCGTGTGCCAACAGTGATTTAGCCTGTGCCTCAATTACTTTGTAATAAGGCTCAATATCTTGGCGAGTTTTGCGTTTCAAATCTCCTGTAAAAAAGGTTTTTTCTATTTTATTAAGGGCAATCGCAATGTTATTTTCGTCTAAATATTGGTCTGCATCAAACACTTTACGGAAAATATCCCCCGTCAAAATATGTTGGACAATAATCTCATTCACATCAGCTTTGGTAATATCGGGATTGATGGAATTTTTGCAAATCTCAAAAAGTTCTTGGTGTTCTTTTACAAAATTTTGGTTAAAATCTTTGTCATTATCTATCAAGTTTTGTTCTGTTCCCACAAAACCCTCAATCATTTTTTTCAAAATCTCCGCTACTTTTCCTACCTCTTTTCTAAATAATTCGACTGCTATTTTAAAATCAGTTGCTTCTTTTCTCTCAAAATTCACAAATTTTTCAAGCAATGCTTTTAATGCTTTTGCATCAGTCATATCGCAAGTTTCACGAATTTCGCCACGAATAAGCATAGCTTTTTGTGAATTTTCAAAAAGCAAGTTTTCGGTAGGATAGCCAATTTTGATTTTTTTGTTCAACTCTTTCTCAAAATCATCTTTCAAATCTTTTGCTTCCCAATACCCGTATCGAAACCGAAATCTATCTATCAACACACCATCAGGTTGTTTTGGCGAATTTGGAATTTTGACTTCATCAACCAATCGCAAGTTTCTATCTTTTGCAAAATAACTTAGCAATTCGGCAAAACATCTGCGAAGTGAAGTTTCTTTTTCTTCTCCCGAAAACTGTTTAATTTCGTATAATTCGTTGTAATATTGGTTTATGCGTGTAATAGACATAGCTTAGGTAATTTTATTTTTTGCGAATATAAAGAAATAAATCATACAAAATAGTTTTCAAATTCTATTCCTAAAATATTTCTAAAAAAAACCTACAAAATCTAATAAAAAGATTTTGCTTGTTATCTTTGCGTTTTGTTATCTAATTCCTAAACTTTTAAGATTTTAAATTCATCAAGGAATTGCTTATTATTTTAGGTACTATAAATTTTATACTCATTTATGCACACTTCTATCGGATATATTGGACATTTTGCCGTTTTAACTTCGTTTGTGATGGCTGCCTTGTCAGCTTTTTCTTATTTTAAAACTTCACAAATTGTTGATAATCAATTAGATAAAAATAATTGGTTGAGACTTTCTCGAATAACTTTTGCTATTCATTCTGCATCAGTTTTTGCTATTGTTGCAAGTTTATTCTACATTATTCACCAACATTATTACGAATATCATTATGCTTGGAGTCATTCGTCCAATAATTTGCCTGTTTATTATATGATTTCCTGTTTTTGGGAAGGACAAGAAGGCAGTTTTTTATTGTGGATTTTTTGGCACGTTTGCTTAGGATTGGTCTTAATGAAAACCGCAAAAACGTGGGAAGCACCTGTCATGTCGGTTTTTGCAATGGTACAAGCCTTTTTGAGTTCTATGATTTTGGGAATTGTAATTTTTGGGGAATTGAAAATTGGAAGTTCACCGTTTTTGTTGCTCAAAGAGGCAATGGCAGATTTGCCTGTTTTCAAATTGCAACCTGATTTTATTCCAAAAGATGGCAATGGTTTAAATCCTTTGTTACAAAATTATTGGATGGTTATTCACCCGCCGACCTTGTTTTTGGGTTTTGCCTTAACTTTAGTTCCTTTTGCTTATGTAATTGCAGGTTTACAACAAAAAAAATACAAGGAATGGATAAAACCTGCTTTGCCTTGGGTGCTTTTTGGTGGCGTGGTCTTGGGAATTGGTATTATGATGGGTGCCTATTGGGCTTATGAAACCTTAAATTTTGGTGGTTATTGGAATTGGGATCCTGTTGAAAATGCGGTTTATGTGCCTTGGTTACTGTTAGTTGCCACTTTGCACGTCATGATTACGTATCAACGCAGCAAAACGGGTTTGCGTGCCTCGATGATTTTGGCAATTACTACATTTTTGTCAATTTTGTATGCAACTTTTCTTACTCGTAGTGGTGTATTAGGCAATGCCTCTGTTCACTCTTTTACAGATTTAGGTTTATCGGGACAATTAATTATTTATTTAGCTTTTTTTGTAGTCATTGCAATCATTTATTTAGCTATAAATTGGAAAAAAATACCTACAACAGAAAAAGAATTGAGTATTTATTCCAAAGAATTTTGGCTCTTTATTGGTGCAACAACTTTGTGTTTGGCAGGTTTTCAGGTCTTAATTCCTACCTCCATTCCTGTTTACAACGCATTTTTAGGTTTTGTTGGTATCAAATCTAACCTCGCACCACCATCTGACCAAATTCAATTTTATACCAAATTTCAATTATGGTTTGCTATTGCAATTACCGTAATTTCGGGAACTGCACAGTTTTTTTGGTGGAATAATGTGAATAAAGAAAATGAAAAATCACCAAAAGCATTGCTTGAATTAGCTACTATTCCACTAACTATCACCATGTTAGTTTCTGCCGTCATCATTTTAGTCGCAAAAATTCATAATTGGCAATATATTATCTTGACAACTTTTGCGGTTTATTCCATAGTTTCCAATGCTTTTGTCTTGTACCGTTTGGCAAAAACTAAAACTGCAAATAGCAAAGTAAATCCTATTTTGAATTTGTCGGGTGGTGCAGTTTCGCATATTGGTATTGCGTTGATGTTGCTTGGAATTTTGTTTTCGGCAGGTTATTCGACTGTTATTTCACAAAATACTTCGGGTTTGTTGTATAATCGGGAGTTTACAGACGAAATGAACAAAGAACATTTATTGCTATTTCGTAACCAACCACAATATATGAAGGCTGTGCAAACAGATGCTGGCATAAAATACGAATATTCGCTAACTTACAAAGGTTTGCGGGTAAAATCGGCAGATTTTCCTACGTATATAGACAAAGAATTGCTACAACCTACCATAAATCCGTATAGAATGGTTACAAGCGAAGACTTGACGTACAAAGGCAAAACCTATTTTACCAAAGGCGACACTTTGCAAGTCTATTTTGAAAATACGTATTATGAAGTGGAATATGAAAAACTGAATAGCAAAACAGGCGAAGCAGGAGTAAATAATCAAGGCGAAAAGTTTTTATTGTATCCACGTATTCAAACAAATGAAAAAATGGGTAATGGCGTTGTGCCAAGTCCCGATGTGTCAATGTCTTGGAAATCAGACCTTTACACACACATTACGAATATTCCAGACCCAGAAAAAGAGAAAAAATGGGCAAATCCAGAAACCTATAATTTAACGGTTGGCGATACTTTTGTGATTAACGACTACATTGCAATTTTTGAAAGTTTGGGTGCAGGCAATAAAGTGGATGACGAAGATGTAAATGCTACTGCAACGGTTAGGCTTTTGGGCAATAACAAAACTTTTACGCTAAAACCTGCTTATTTGATTAAGGGCAATATGGTTCGCAAAATTGCGGATACGAATGAAAGTTTGGGCGTAAAATTGACTTTGGAAGCAATAAATCCGCAAGACGGAAAAATTACATTCATTGCACAAACTACACAAAAAGATTGGATAATTTTGAAGGCTGTCGAGTTTCCTTTGATTGGTTTGTTGTGGATTGGGACGTTGATAATGGCTGTAGGTATGAGTATGGCGATGTGGCGGAGGTATGTGGAGGCGAAGGAAGCAGAAGGGAAGAAGAAAGAGGTTTTGGGGTAGAAAAAATCTTATCTTATTCAAATTAGCTAAAATAAAACTTTCTATGAAAACACAAGATAAATGTCCAATTTGTGGAAAAGACCTTTGTAATAAAGAGTCACATATCATTCCAGCAATGTATTATAAACCTATTTGGGAGAGAGGAAAAGAATTCCTTATAGGGTTTGATGATAAACAAGGCAGAACTCATTATATTGGTAGTGATAACAGTATGAATAGGATAGAGATGGAGGATACCGAGTTTCACTATACAAATAGAGAAGAACATCCTCATAAATTAGCTGAATATTATTTAATATGTTGTGAATGCGAAGATAAATTTGGTAAAATTGAAACTGAATGTACCAAGATATTACAAGATTTACGTATTCCAACAGACAAGGAAGTTATAACTCTTGAAAATAAAAAAGCTAATACTTTCTATAATTTAATATTTTCTATGATTTATAGAATATCAATTTGTCGTTCTTCTGATTTTTCACATTTTAATTTTAGTAATGATAATCAACAAAATATAATTAAAAAATTTGTAACCAATGCTTTTGAAAATCTATCTATTGATTTAACTGCCTCCAATGTTGGATTATTGGTTTATCGTTATAATACTGATTTGCAAAGAGAGATTAATATTGAAATTGAAGGGAAGATGCAAGCTGTAGCAGCACCTTGGTCTTTTGCTGAAATTTTACTAACAAATAACCAATACAGTTTTGTGCTACTTGATTTTATTTTTATATTATACTTTGATGTTAGTTCATTAAAGGAAGAATTACAAAAGGAGACTAATACTGATTTTAATAAATTAAATATTGACTTATTAAAGGAAGAAGAATGGCTAGAACTTAATCATACCCTAAAACGAATATTTGCAAATAAAATAGAGTTTATGAATAATTTGTATAATAGACTTTAGTCTGTTTTTAAGTAGTTGAAAATCAATAACTTGCACAGACTAAAGTCTATGCTACAGCAATTATTCATAAACTCTA
>JBIKRY010000045.1:0-20467 GCA_044348925.1 Bernardetiaceae bacterium | reverse complement strand
TCTTCTCCGCTTTGTTCTTCTTCTACAGGCATCTCACCATCACCGCCATCAGCACCCAATTTTTTCAATTCTGCCATTGCTGCATATTTGAAAGAACCATATACTGCTTTTTTGAACGAAGTATCTGCCAATTTAGAATTTCCTGCTTTGCCATACACCAAACCTAATGCAAAATTTAATTGTGCTTTGGTTTCTTGGTCTAACCCAGGGTATTTTAAGGTATTGTTCAATAACTCAATAGCTTCAGGGTTTTTATTTTGGCGAGACATTGACAACGCCTTGATAAACATAGAGTTATAGTTATTTGGATTAATTTTGATTACTTCTTCGGCTGCAATACTTGCATCAGCAAATTTTCCTCCTTCAAACAACATTTCAGATAATTCTGCAAAAAGTTGCGACCTTTTCACAGGGTCTCTTTCCGATTCTATACCCATTTGTTTTGCTTTAATAACAGCCGTTTTGTCGGTTTTAGAAAGTGCTATTTTGGTCAATAACTCGTGTGCTGAAGGAAAATCTTTTTTCATTTTAAGAGCAGTTTCCAACAAATCTTTACTTTCGTCCATTTCAAATACTTTGAAATAAGAGTTTGCCAAAGTTTGGAAATATTGTGGACTCATCTCCAAAATAAATCTTTTATAAGGACCATAATTTGCTTTTGCAAAAGCAGCATTGGCATCATCATATTTTTCTAACTTGTAACAAGCCAAACCTAATTCGAAGAAATATTTTGCATATACTTTTGGGTCGTCCATTTTCAACAATGGAGAAGTAGTTGCTTTGGTGGCACTTGTTTTGGCTGCTTCGTATTTGCCTGTTGTATTATTAAAACGGGCATCAAAATACAAAACATCTAAATTATCTGGAGCAACTTGTTTTGCATCGTTGATATGATTGCCTGCCTCATTAAACTTTTTCATTTGTGCCAAAGTCTTGATAATATTGAGCTTGTATTCTGCTTTTTTGGCAGCATCTGGCTCATATTTGAAGGCTTCGTCAAATTGTTTAATGGCTTCTGCTAATTTATTTTTCTTTTTATAGAGTAATCCTAATGCTTTGTGTCCATCTACATATTCTTTTTTGAGTTGTACTGTTTTTTCAAAACATAGAATTGCGTTATCTTGGTCTTTCATTACCATATAAGTCTTGCCTTTTCTGAAGACATATTCGGCATTGTTGGGTTCGGCTTTGATGGCTTTATCATATTCGGCAATAGCTCCCGCAAAATTGCCCGCACCTTTTAAGCCTTCTGCTGTAACAATGTATTGTATCCCGTCTTGTGCATAAGCGGAAATACTCATCATACCGAGCAATAAGGTGGCAGAAAATATTCGACGTATCATGGTGGTATATTTTTTGTGAATGTAAGGAATATTTCTATAAAATTTGTTTAACGACATTTTATTTGCAATTTTGCAATACTAAATTAGGCTTGTAATTTGCAGACTTATTAGCAATAAAACAAATTTTAATAAATTATTGTTTGATTTTTATTGTAATCTAAAATTACAAATAATATGACAAATTTACATTTTTTCTTACAGAACAACAAATAAAGTATAAATAATTTCTCAGCCTTTGAAAAACGCAATTATTACTACCGAAAATCTACAAAAATTTTATTATGAGCCTGTTACCTTTCAGGTTTTGAAGGATATGAATTTGACTATTTATGAGGGCGAATTTATTTCTATTGTGGGGTCATCGGGAAGTGGAAAATCTACTTTGCTTTATACCTTATCTACTTTAGATGCAGATTATAAAGGCAAAATTTGGTTTGACGGTGTAGAAATTAAAAGCCTGAATAACAACGAGTTAGCAGATTTAAGAAACACTAAAATTGGTTTTGTATTCCAATTCCATTATTTATTACCCGAATTTACGGTCTTAGAAAATGTGATGATGCCTGCCTTAAGGCAACAAAAAATGGATATCGAAGCCCTCGAAGACAAGGCATTAAAAAAGTTGCAGTTGTTTGATATGCACACACAAGCAGGCAAAAAAGCAAGTAAACTTTCGGGTGGGCAACAACAACGAGTGGCTATAGCAAGGGCATTGATGAATGACCCAAAAATATTGTTTGGAGATGAGCCGACAGGTAATTTGGACTCTAAAAACGCCGAAATGGTGTTCGAATTGTTCGAAACCTTACAACAAGAATTTAAGCAAACTATTCTCTTAGTAACCCATGATGACAAGTTTGCGCACCGCACACAAAGGTCTATTACCATGCGAGATGGCGAGGTGTTGTCTGATGTATATAAATAAAATAAATTGGTAAAATAATTCTCTTACTTGAAAATTCATATTTAGGCAGTAAAACAATGGCAAAAAAAAGTTTTTATACAAGTATATTGTTTTTTCTAATCTATTGTAATGCAATAGTTTATGCACAAACTTTTACTAAATTTCAACCTCCAAAACAAGAATTAGGGGAAATATTGAGTTTGGCAATAGACAAAGACGGGCTAAAATGGATAGGTACAAATCTCGGGTTGTATGCCTTTACGGGAGATTCTTTGCCTTCGGCTTGGCGTTTGTTTGACAATCCACACACTACAGACACTCTTTTGCGACATATTACTGCCATTGCAATAGACAAACATAATCATAAGTGGTTGGCTTCGTATCATCATGGTGTAAGTTTGATAGAATTAGATAAAAATGGCAACTATTTACGAAAATTTGACTTGCCTAATTTTCAAAACAAAGACCATTATATACGGGGTATTGTGATAGACAAACACGATACGAAATGGCTGGCAACCAAAGAAAGTGGTGTTTGGGCAATAGATAAACACGGAAAATCAAGTGCCTATGATATTTCTACGGTTTATGAATTGCCAAGTAACCATATTTATGCCATTGGCATTGATAGCGAAGATACCAAATGGGTCGGAACAGATAAGGGGCTAACAAGTACAAAAGATGGCAAAGAATGGGATTTTATGTATAATATGGATTTTCTCATTACTGCGATTGCAACAGACAAAAACAAAAATGTATGTGCTTGTGTCGAAAAACGAAAAAAACCGATGGTCTATTGCAATGGTACTATCAATAAAATTAAAGGAAAAGATGAATTTACGGTAGTAACAGATATTGCTTTAGATAATGATGGAATTTTGTGGGCAACAGGCAATGGATTAGCAAAATATGAGGAAGAAGACCGTATTATTTATGACAAAAACAATTCTAATTTTAAATCTCGTAGTGCAACAAAATTAGCAATAGATGCAGAAAATATGGTCTGGATTGGTACTGTCGAAGATGGATTGTATAAACTTGACCCAAAACCTATAGAAATTATAGAAAAACCAAAAGAGCCTGAAGTAGTACGGATTCCTGTAGGTACAATTTTGGCACGTAAAAAGTTGATTCCTATAACGATTGCCAAAAAAACTGCCCCAAAATTTGATGCCACAAGACCTATTGCAAAACCAATTCCACCCGAATTGGCAAATGCAAAAATTCCTGTGTATGTGGAAGAACCAGACGAGCCTGTAGTTACACAACCGAAAGTAGAACCAACAAAAACGGTTATACAACCTGCTGTAGCAACAGAGGCAGACGGTACTAAAGTAGCCACGATTCAAGGCGAAAAAGTCCGAAAAGGTAGTGCTATTTCTCTCAAAGGAATTAATTTTAAGACCAATAGTGATGAATTTGTGAGTTATCAAGGCGTAGAACAGTTGCTAAAATTTATGCTCGAAAATACCAGCGTAGAAATAGAACTTGCAGGACATTCTGACCGTGACCCTACGCCAAACGAAGATAATTATGAAGAAATTAAAAAACAGTATTTAGAATTATCGCAAAGACGTGTAGAAGCTGTAGCAAATTATTTGACCAATAGTGGCGTAGCAGCAAGTAGAATTTCTACCAAAGCATTTGGTGGCTCAAAACCATTGGTGGCTGCCAAATATTCCGAAAAAAATAGACGAGTAGAACTGAAAATTACAAAAATAGAGTAGCATTACTTCCACCAGCATATCAAAGGTGCATTAAAAACTACTTTTGATAGTTGATTGCGTATTTTTGTGCGGTAAAACCTGAAAAATTTGTTTCTTTATGCAAGTTTGGTGTGTTGATAGAGTTGATGAGATAGAAATAATAGCAGGAAAAATTCTTAAAAAGATGTGCAGGCTGATTTATAAACTTAAAAAAGATAAATAAAATGTATTTTTTCTATAAAACACTAAGTAAAACTATTATTTTGTTGTGCTTTATTGTCTTTTCTATTTTTATATTAGATAGACCTTTGGCTGTTTTTTTATACAATTATGTATATTGGCTCTATGAACCTGCCCAAATTTTTACAAATTTTTGTGATTGGGTATTTCAAATTCCTGTTTTGGTATGGGCTGTTTTTCTCTTGGTGGGAAGTATTTTGCTTTTTATGCAAAAAAATAAAATGTATGGCTGGGTATTTTTTATAACGATTGTTGTCAATATTACTGCCTATTATACGACTAATCAGCTCAAATCTGCTACTGACCGAGCCAGACCGTCTTATTTTTTTGAAAATCCCAATACTCCCGATTTTTTTAATCCCAACATAAGCGGAGATAGTTTTCCCTCGGGACACGCCTCTTTTTATTGGAGTATATTTTTGCCTTTTGCGTTTGTTTTTAGGCGATATGCTGTTTTTTTAATTATCGTGCCTTTGCTTATTTCAGCCTCTCGAATGGTACAGGGGCATCATTATTTGAGTGATGTAAGTACCTCTTTTGCAATCAGTTGGCTTCTTTGCCATTGTTTGTGTCCTATCTTTAGATTTGCAAAAGTAAAATAGCATTACTTCCACCAGCACGTCAAAGGTGCATTAAAAACTACTTTTGATAGTTAATTGCGTATTTTTGTGTGAGAAAATTATCTTGTTTTTATTTTTAGGATTAATTTTTGAAAGAAGCATTTAGCAAAAGAGAAATTTTTGAAACATAGCGAAAAAACATATCGTTAAATTTTTAAGATATAACATAACTTTCATTTGCTAATCAATAAATTTTCTTTTTTTTGTACTTATATTTGCTTATACTAAAATAATTTAAAAAATGAACAAACACTTTATTTTGGCTGTACTTCTATTTTTTAGTAGTATTACAGTTATTTCCGCCCAAAACCTTCAGGAATTATACCAAAAAGCCAAAGGTTTTTATGACAAACAAGAGTATGCACAAGCTATTCCAAATTTTGATATGGTTTTGCAAAAAGACCAGAGCAATGTAATGAGTTTTTTCTATCGTGGAGTTTCGCATTACCATTTGAAAAACTATGAACAAGCCATTGCAGATTTAGATAATGCAATAGCTATGTATTCTATTCGTGCAGATTTTTATTATTATCGTGCTTTAGCTCGCAAAGAAATGAAAGATATTGGTATGGCTTATAGTGATATGAGTAGTGCAATAGCGTATAATGACAAAAATGCAGACTATTATTATGAAAGAGCAAAGCTTGGTTTGCAAATTGGCGAGGCAAATACAATGGCTACACAAGCCGAAACGGTACAAACCAATATGACAAATGCTTTTGCAATTATGGATTTGGATAAAGCCATTGCCCTAAATCCAAACTTAGAGGCAGAGGCAAAAACCAAAAGAAAAGAAACTTTTAGCAAACTAAGTACCCAAGAACTTGAAATTTTGCCATTAACGGCAACCGACAAAGACAGTAAACCTGTGCCTGATGACGCAAAAACAATAGAAGTAAAAAATTATATCAAAGAACACAAATTTGAATCTTTGCAAGATGGTCGTAGCTTTTATGACAAATTATACAGTGAAACTTTGCCAAGTGGCAAAAGAACTGTAGTCTTAGGATTGCTAAAAGCCAAAATCTTACAAGATATTTTTGGCGAAAATCCTTATGCAGACGAACTCGAAAAAATGAAACAAACTTTGGATAGAGAATATTGGTTGGCTCCAGAAGGTAGAGAATATTATTTTAAACTTGCACAAAATAGCAAATATGTATTTTCGGGTGGCATACAAAGAGGAAAAGCCTATTATTTTTATAAAGTTTTTAAAAATAAAGGTGCAGAAAAATATCGTTTGCAAATGTATGGCGTAGTAAATGGCGAATCTAATTTGGTATTTGATAGCCAAATTGCATGTAAAGAAGATAGCACCAAACGAACTATTCAAGTTTTTGCCTCACAAAACGCAGGTTACAAATGGGATATTTCCAAATTTGATTACATGGAAGCCGAAAACAATTTGCAAAATAATAGCCTAAAATTTTCGCCAATGGGGGCTGTCGTTGCAACAGATGATAACAAACATGGCGTAAGCAAAGACAAATATAACAAAGCTATTAAACCTGCCGACAAAACCTCACAAGCTGCCATAAAAGCTACTATACATTATGTAATATTAGACTATGTGCGAATGTTGTATAAACCAAGTTGGTGGAAATTATAAAACCTTCCTACCTTGCATTTCACAAAAAAGTATCAAAAGTTTTAACTTTTGATACTTTTTTTATGCCTTTTTTTAACAAACAACAAGTTAATATTCCAGATTTAAAATTCTATATAAGGTTTCATTTTTTCTAATTTTGGAACATCTATCACTTTAATTTGTAACAAATCTTCTGCGGTTTTAAAATTGCCATGTTGTTTGCGATAAGCTACCAACACTGCAGCTATTTTGTAACCTATATATGGGTGAGTTTTTAATTTGGCTTCGTCTGCCGTATTGATATTAATTTTGCTAATATTTTTATTAAAAATTATATATTTTGATAATTCTGTAATAACTTCGGGTTGCAAACCATAAATTTCTGTAAGTTGTTCCGCAGAGTGAAAACCGCCAAGCGTATTCCGAAACTTAATAATTCTTTCTGCCAATACAGTTCCAATACCTCGTATAGATTTGAGTTGGGCAGTATCTGCCAAATTAATATCAAAAGCTACAGGTTGTTTTGCTACATATTTTGTTGGTGAAACTTCGTTTTGTTTACTTGTTGTATTTTTGTTATCTATCAGATTATCAGGTAATTGAATATAATTTTCCAATGCTATATATGTTTGTTCAGGCAAACCATACATTTTCTTTAGGTCTGTTTTTATTTTAAATTGCCCGCCTTTCTCCCGATAATTTACAATTCTTTGAGCTATAAATTTGGGAATCCCTAATTTTTGCAAATCTTCCTTACTTGCTGTATTTGGATTAAAAGCAAACAAAGTAGATGGAATAGTTTTGTCTGAATTTGTCTGATTTGGGTAATCTTTTGTGTGTGTTTCGTTATTTTGGTAATTAGTTTGGTAATTATTTTGATAATTATTTTGATAAGTAGGTTTTGGATTTTGTTCGTTGTATAATTTTTGTTGCTCATTAATTTGAGCAACCCATTTTTGTAATTCCAGACGGTCTTTTTCGGCAATTTCCTGCGTATAATTGTGTTTGGTATAAAAAAATTTGCTAATAAATG
This sequence comes from Bernardetiaceae bacterium, assembly GCA_044348925.1. Lineage (GTDB taxonomy): Bacteria > Bacteroidota > Bacteroidia > Cytophagales > Thermoflexibacteraceae > JAAFKA01. The sequence goes on along the minus strand of JBIKRY010000045.1, from coordinate 13,033 downwards.
TAAAACTTAGCAACAAAATCAAAATAACACTCATTGCCAAAAAGCCTTGTATTTCTACTTGAGTAAATCCAAAATAATTGCGAAACCAAAGTCTAATTCGATTCATCATAAAATAGTTTGTTTAAGGGTTTTATTACAAACTTATTAGCTACTAAAATGTTTTAGGTAAGGTATAACTTCATAAAATATTACTAAAATTTAATCTAAAGCTAAAAAAATGCAAGTCGCAAAATTGTTATATTGCAAAGATTGTTTAAAATTGCAAAAAACATTCTTATATATAAAATAGATTTATCTCATGAGCATAACAAGCAAAGAATTTCTTTACAAGTATTTGAATAATTCTGCCCCTACAGGCTTTGAATCTTCAGGACAACAAATTTGGTTAGATTATTTAAAACCTTATACCAATAGCCATTTTACCGATGCGTATGGTACTGCTGTGGCTGTTATTAACCCTGACCACGAGTATAAAGTGGTAATAGAAGCCCACGCAGACGAAATAGCGTGGTTTGTACATTATATTACGGCTGAAGGCTATATTTATTTGGTTCGCAATGGTGGTTCTGATGCCTTAATTGCCCCTTCGATGCGTGCCAATATTTATACCGAAACAGGTATTGTGAAGGCTGTATTTGGCTGGCCTGCTATCCATGTGCGTGATAGAGAAAAAGAAGCTGCCCCAACTATGAAAAACATTTTCTTAGATTGCGGTGCATCATCGAAAGAGGAAGTAGAAGCTATGGGAGTGCATGTAGGTTGTGTAGTTACTTTTGAAGATGGTTTGACTGAAATGAACAATAAATATTTGGTAGGAAGGGCTTTAGACAACCGCATAGGTGGTTTTATGATTGCCGAAGTAGCACGCCGAATCCACGAAAATGGTATCAAATTGCCTTATCGTCTATATATCGTTAATTCGGTGCAAGAAGAAATAGGCTTGCGAGGTGCAGAAATGATTTCACGCCGTTTGCAACCAGATGTAGCTATTATTACAGACGTTTGCCACGATACACATTCGCCAATGTATGACAAAATCAAAAGTGGTGATATTAAATGTGGACGTGGTGCAGTACTTAGTTATGCTCCTGCGGTGCAAAACAATTTGCTAAAAATGCTAATAAAAGTAGCAAAAGAAAAACAAATAGCCTTTCAACGACTTGCAGCAGAACGTAGCACAGGCACAGATACAGATGCCTTTGCGTATTCAGGAATTGGCGTGCCATCTGCACTAATTTCTCTACCATTAAAATATATGCACACTACTGTAGAAACTGTCGATAAAAACGACATAGAAACAGTAATTAATTTGATGTATGAATTTTTGTTGCAGTTAGAACCAAGAACAGATTTTAGATATATTGTTTAAAATTACAAAGCAACTATGCTAAATTATTTTGGTTTTTCTACTATTTGTACGGAATTGCAAACCCGTTTTGTAAACAAATTTTAGAAAAACCATTATTTTTTAATTATTTGATTATTAATTTAGGTAAATATTCTAATAAACAGTCAAATATTTTGATAATTTGTAACTCACAAGCAAAATTTATAACTACTTAGAGTTTAGTAAAGTATAGAAAATATAATTTTAGAATTTATTATAAGTATTTGGTAATCAAGTAATTATTTTATTTTTCAAAATATAGCAATATAATTTAATAGCACTCTATCTTGTTTTTTGTTCTGCCTTACTAATTTGCAAAAATGTTGCAATAGATAAGGTTACTTTATAAGTTTGAACGTATTAAGAGTAGATAACGAATGACTAAGGCGAAAGCACTAACCGAAGACGACTTTGTGGCAGGTATCCGCATGGATAATGAAATGGTGATGAATCAACTTTACAAGTTGCATTATCCAATGATAGAACATTTTATTATTACCAATGGCGGACTGCAAGAAGAAGCAAAAGATATTTATCAAGAAGCATTTATTGTATTGTATGAAAATTTGCAAGAGCCTGATTTTCAGCTAAGTTGTAAAATAAAAACCTATCTTTACTCTATTTGTAGGAGATTATGGTTGAAAAGATTTAGCTATAAAACAAAATACCAAGCTAATTTGGTAGATTCAGAAGATTTTTTGCAAATAGATGACGAAGGCAACGCACAACAGAATGAAATACTTTTTGGTGTTATGGAAGATTCTCTCCATAAATTGGGAGAGCCTTGTCGAACTATTTTGGAAGACTACTATCTCAACGATATGAATATGGTACAAATAGCAGACAAAATGGGCTACACAAATGCTGATAATGCCAAAAATCAAAAATATAAATGCTTGATGCGACTCAAAAAGATAGCAGAAAGCCTCAAAGTAAATGAAGTTTAAGTAATATACTAATTTGATTTATACTTACATTATTTACAATACGATTGCCATTTTTGATAAGTAACTGAAAATCAAATAGTTATATTTATTAAATCAAATTATGTAACTAATTGATAATCAAGGCTTTCCAAGTTTGACCCGCAGTGGAACTGTTGGAAAGTTTAAAAATGGCACTCATATTATTATTTACCTAAATCAATATAATTGTATTAATATTCCACTTAATTCCAATACATATAAAACACTACTACAATGACCGAAATTGAATTGATAGAACATTACCGCACAGGCACGTTACACGAGGCGGAAATGTTGCAATTTGAATATAGATTGCAGACAGATGTTGCATTTGCTGAGAGAGTACAGCAACATTTGCACTTTATCAAAGACCTGAAACAATATGGCAAAAGAAAAAATTTGAAAGCCAAATTAGCTATTTTCCATGCAGAACTCGAAAACGAAAAGCAAACAATGCCAAATACCACCAAAACTGTGGAGTTTTTGCCTGCGTCAAAATACGATTTTAGAGAACTGCGAAAAAAATACATGCCAACCATTGCGGTAGCAGCTTCTGTGGGAATATTTACAGCTTTTTGTACCTTATATGCCTTAAATTATACAAGCTCTGTCGAACAATCTCAACAATCTCATTACAAACAACTCAAAAAAGAAGTTGATAAACTTAAAATCAAACAAAGAGATTTGGAAATTAAGGAAAATCAACAATCTATGGAGGTCAAAGCAAAAGAAAGTCGTTATAATGGAACAGGTTTTGCGGTTTCTTCGGAGGGTTTAATTGTAACAAGTTATCATTTGGTGCAACAAAAACCTGATTCTATTGTCATAGAGTCAAGCAAAATAGAAAGTATGCGTTATAAAGCTACTTTGGTATATTTTGATGAGGCGAATGATTTGGCGTTGTTACAAATAAAAGACGAAAGATTTGGAGGTTTTGGCGTATTACCTTATACTTTCAAACCTAAAGATGCAGATTTGGGCGAGGATATTTTTACATTGGCACACCCAAAACAAGAAGTAGTATATGGCGAAGGGGTAATTAGTTCTAATTCTGGGTACGAAGGTGCAGACAATCCAGCAGATTCCTACCAAGTTTCTATTCCTGTAAATCCTGGTTATAGTGGGAGTCCTGTATTTGATACTAATGGCAATGTATTAGGATTGATAGCAGGAAAACAAACGGACTCTGAAGGCGTAGGATTTGCACTCAAATCACATAAATTATTACAAGTAATGAGTGAATTGCCAGATTCTGTACCAATAAAATTACCACAACAAAATAAACTTACTCGGTTGAAAAGAACACAACAGTTGAAAAAAATACAAGATTTTGTGTTTCAAGTAAAAGTATATTAAGAAATGCAAGCCTGTTTTGTAGTAGGTAGTTTTTGCTACCTACTGCAAAACAATATATAACAAAAACTACATACTACTTATATTTATTTGAATTTTACTAAAGTAGCACCATATCCAAATTTTTCTTTTTGGGCATCTTGGTAATATTCTATGTGTGGGTGTTTGCTCAATTTTTTGTGAATTTCACTACGCAAAATCCCATTTCCAACGCCATGAATAAATACTACTTTTTCGTAATTGGCAGATAAGGCATTATCCAATTCTTTTTCAAAAGTATCTAATTGTAGTTGCAAAATTTGGCTATTGGTCATACTAAGACTTTTGGCAGTTAGTTTTTCGATATGCAAATCTACGTCAAGTTTTGGCTTTGTTTTGATAATAATTTTGGTAGGAACTTCGTTTTTGCTGTGATAAAGCATACTTTCTTTGATAGCTTCAGCTTGAATAGGCATAGGTGCTTGCTGGTCTAATTGAAATACATAGCCTTCTTTTTCTAAAATTGGTGCTTGTTTTTTGCTTTTGAAAAACACATCTCCCGAGAATTTTAGCTTTTTACAAGTGGCTTCTTTAAAAGAACCATATCCAAGTTTAAAGACCATTGTTTGCACTAAAAAAGGCAACCATTTTTCGAAGTTTTGTAACGAAACTTCGTGTACTTTTTGGCTACTGCGTTTTTGCAAACTTCCTGCTGCAATGCCATTAAAATTTCCGTTATTAGATTCTCCAAAAGTAAATAATACTTGCAAATCTGTATTGTTTATCAAATAAACCGAAAATTGATTATCATTGAATGGCATAAAAGCCAAAAATATCCCCACTTCTGCCCACACTTTTACTTCGGCAATGGCGGTAGCCGAGCCTATTCCTTGTGGTTTTTGGGCATTTTTCCCAAATATTAAATCTTCTTCTTTGGCTATGACTACGAGTTCAGACCGTAGCACAGGTATTCTAAAACCTTCCTCTATTTCTACTTCCACCATATTATTAGCAAGAAATTTTGTAACTATTCCTTCTTGTTTGTGGTAGAGGAGTCGAACTCTGTCGCCGATATTCATATACTTATGTGGTTAATGCTGTAAGATTCTACTATTTTTTTACAAAGATAGTAAAAAAAAAAATTAATACTGCAAAAAAAAATAAGCAGTTTTTACAATCCTTTTGGAATATAGTTTAGAATAACCTTATAAATCTATATTTTTATTGACAAGTTACAAAACTTAGTTACTTTTACAAGTAAGTTTTCAACTAATTATAGATGTATGTATGTTGTCGTTTTTCTTGTAGCCTCCGCCTTGTTGGCTTTGGCTGCATTTCTTATCAAAATCAAACATATTAGTTATGGCATTGGTGCATTCCACTTGCTGATGTTAATAGGCTTGAATATTCATGAGATTTATTATATTAATCAAATAGAGGCAGAATATTTTGAGTCTGATTATTTGAGTGTTATTTTTTTGACGGTCTTGAGTATTATTAGTGTAACAACTTTTATTCATTCGTATATTTATAATGAAAAACGACAAGAATATCGGCGAAATGTGTCTGTGCATAACATGGGTTTTATCATTTTTGTTACTGCAATGGCTGCAGTGTGTATGGCACAACACGTGGGTATTTTGTGGGCATTTGTCGAGGCTACTACGCTTGCAGCTTCGGTGTTGATATACCATGATAGAAATGTATTGGCTTTGGAAGGAACTTGGAAATATATTTTTGTGTGTTCTATAGGTATTGCGTTGGCATTTGCGGGCATCTTGTTTTTGGGAGTGGCAGTGCAAGAGGCACATTTGTTAGATTTTTCTATTTTGACTATCAAGGCACACGCCAAAGAGATGAATCCTATTTGGTTGCAAGTGTGTTTTTTGTTGATACTCACAGGTTTTAGTGTGAAAATGGGCATTGCACCACTTTTTAATGTCGATATTGATGCCAAAGATGTTTCGCCTTCGCCTATTGGTGCGATGTTTTCGAGTTGTTTGATGAATGTTGGATTTATCTCTATCTTCCGTTTTTATGAATGTTTTGTCGAAACTTCTATTCTTCCTTGGATGAACAATGTGTTGATGATTTCGGGAGTATTATCTATTTTCTTTGCAAGCACCTATCTCTTAAAAGTAAATAATTATAAACGTGCTTTTGCCTATTCGAGTATGGAACACGCAGGCATTGCCATTATTGCTTTAGCATCAGGTTCTAAGATTGGCTATTTTGCAGCCGTTTTACACTTAATTTTACATTCTTTTACCAAAGCAAGTATTTTTTACCAATTTGGGCAAGTATATAGAGTTTTCAATACCAAATATGAAGAAGGAATGGGTGGTTATTTTCGTCTAAATCCATTAGGAGGTTTGGTTTTATTATTCGGAATGATTAGTATTTTGGCAATGCCACCGTTTGGTTTATTTATTTCCGAATTTATGATGTTTCGGGCATTAGCAGAAACCCAAAATTGGATAGTTTTGGCGGTTGTCATTGTACTATTGACGGTAATTATTTTTAGCCTTTCCAAAAAATTTATCCACCTTTTATTTGGCAAAATGGAATATCACGGAGATGTTCGCAAACATATTCACCCTGCCGAAACTATTTCACAATTTGTATTACTTGGCTTGGTAATGTATGTCGGTATCTTGCAACCAAGTTTTTTGGTAGAATATATTAGCAAAGCTGTAGAAGTTTTGAGTAGATAGCAATGCTAAATTATGTAACTATTTAGGATTTAAAATTTACAACTACATATCCCCTATTGTGATAACTAATTGGCTAACTACGCTTGTCAAGGTCTTCGACCGTTGCCAACGTAGTTAGCCAATTTTTCCTACAATTTATTTTATTTTCTTTCCCAAATCCTATAAATATTTTTAATTTTGTAAATTACGCCATTTATTTCCAAGCACATACAATACATATATGAAAGTAAAAAACTTTAACCTATCTGTTGGCACACAAATTTTTAAAGCATTTGGCGATGAAACTCGTATTCGCATTTTGCACTTGATTTTTAAGAAAAAAGAAATGTGTATTTCAGATATCGAATTAATTACAGAATGTACCCAAACTAAAGTTTCTCGGCATCTCATTTATTTGAAAAATTCAGGCTTGGTTAGTTTCCGTAAAATTGACCAATGGACTTTTTATAGCATTAAAGAAGAAGTAGAGGAATTTGTAGATGTGATGATTAAATATTTGAGCAAAGACACCGAGTTACAACAAGATGTGGAAACCTACAATACGTTATATTCCAATAGAGAATTAGCAGCCAATAAAATAGCCATCAAAAACTACAAAAAATAATGCGAAAACTTACTATGGAGGAACTCCAACGAGTTTCGGTAGCCGAATACAAAAGCCAAAATAATGACAATTTGGTAATAGTTTTAGACAATATTCGCAGTATGCACAATATTGGCTCGGCTTTTCGTACTGCCGATTCGTTTGGCGTTGGACATATTTATCTGTGTGGCATTAGCTCGCAACCACCACACAGAGAAATAGAAAAAACAGCTTTAGGAGCAACAGAATCTGTTTCGTGGACGTATAGCACCGAAACAAGTGCTTGTATTGCCCAACTCAAAACAGCAGGCTATCAAATTATTGCCATCGAACAAGCTACCGAAAGTATTGCTTTGCAAGATTTTTCCTTTGAGAAAGACCAAAAATATGCTTTGGTATTTGGCAATGAAGTATTTGGCGTAGCAGACGAGGTATTGGAAATGTGTGATAAGGCTATAGAAATTCCACAAGTGGGAACAAAACATTCTTTGAATATTTCGGTATGTGTGGGTATTGTGGTTTGGCAATATGTAGCAACATCTACAAACCTCCGAATGCAAAAGACTTCTATCTTATAAAGATAGAAGTCTTTGATGAATCTCTAATATGTCAGCTAAACATACCAGAGTGTATTACTCTCCCTTTCACTATGAATACTGAAACAAAGGTAAAACAATAATTGATATAAAAAAATGTGTTTCGATAAAATAATAAAAAAACAGGTTGAAATAGCATTTTTATCCGATTAAATTAAAATAACCTATCTATTTATGAAAATTTTTGTTGCAGATGTGCTATTACATATCTTAAAAAAAATGCCTGAAAATCCTATCTACACTATTACACAGGTAGAATCGGCTAATGAAATAATTGCAACCTACGAAAATATCGTAGCTCAAGGTATGTCTTTGAATAGAGAATATCATTTTTTTGCTACAGACTACAAAAAAGTTACTACAGATTTCAAAGCACGTTTTGAAGTCATAGAAGCAGCAGGAGGCGTAGTAATCAAACACGATAAAATTTTGTTTATGAAACGACTCGGCAAATGGGATTTGCCCAAAGGAAAAATAGACAAAGGCGAAGATTATGCAATGGCAGCAGTCCGAGAAGTGGAAGAGGAATGTGGAGTAAAAGCAAAAATACTATATAAAATAGGCAATACATGGCATACATTTATACAAGCAGACAAGAGCCACAAACTCAAAAAAACAGTATGGTTTGCGATGCAATCTCTCAATGATAGCGAAAAAGCACCACAAGAAGAAGAAGGAATTACAAAAGTAAAATGGGTAAAAACACACAATATTGAGAAAAAGTTGCAAAATACTTACGCATCTATTCTACATATCTACCGCAAATTTGAACGAAAAGAATTGAAAAAAATAGCAGGTATCCACGAATTAGGTATTTCCTAAAGATTCTTACTAAGAAAAAAGCTAATAAGTTTAGAGTTTATGAATAATTTGTATAATAGACTTTAGTCGGGGACGCCTTAGTCTGTTTTTAAGTAGTTGAAAATCAATAACTTGCACAGACTAAAGTCTATGCTACAGCAATTATTCATAAACTCTATTCTAAAAAAATATATTTTTGGGGACTTATTAGCTTTTTTTAACGGTAGGATACCAATTAATCCAGACTATTTTATTATTTTTGCACCTTTAGTTAGCTTTTATCAAAAGCAAAATTTTTGGATTTCTACCATTTATTCTTTGCAAAAAAGCTACTAAAATTAGTAAAATTTTTACTATATTAGACGTATGAAATACACAAAATATTATTTATTGGCATTACTTGTCATCTTTATTGACCAAGCCACCAAATTATCCGTCCACACCTATATGCAACGTGGAGAGGAAATAGCTATTTTTGGAGATTGGTTTAAATTACATTATACACTAAACCCAGGAATGGCATTTGGTTTGAAATTTGGGGAGGAATGGGGCAAATTATTTTTGACTATTTTTCGCCTTATTTCTATGATTGCTATTGCCGTATATTTGTATTTTTTGGCACGTAGCAAAGCACACCGAGGTTTTGTATGGGCTATAGCTGCCATTTTAGGTGGTGCTATTGGCAATGTGGTAGATAGCACTTTGTATGGAGTATTTTTGGACAATGCAGAGCAAAAAATGGAAGGAGCTTTGTTTTTTCCTATGTTTTATGGGCAAGTAATTGATATGTTTTATTTGGATATTTGGAAAGGACATTTGCCTGAAGATTGGTATTTGGTAGGCGGAGATTATTGGGCATTTTGGCCTATTTTCAATGTCGCAGATTCTGCCATTTTTCTGGGCGTTGCAACCATTATTGCAAGACAAAAATCATTTTTAGCACACCAAACAGAAGAACAACAAGTAGAAAGTGCAAGAATAGAAAGCACAGAATCTTAAAATAATTGCCTACAAACTGTTTGTTTGTGTATTTCTGTAGCACAAATACACAAACAAACACTAAAAAGGTTTTTTACTAAAAACCAAATCTGCCCCCAAAAGCACAGGATTTACTACTTTATAATAAGGAAAATAATTGCTTACAAAATTTAATAATTCCTGCACTCCTTTGTCAAAAAAGCTAATTTCTAAAATTAAATAGTTGGTATTTTGTAATACCTTTACTGCACCTTTCAAAATCAAACTTTCTACTCCTTGACAATCTATTTTGAGAATATCTATCGAAGAAATTTGTTTTTCGGTCATAAAAAAATCTAAAGTAATCACTGGTACTTCGATAGTTTGGTAATTTTTATTGAGATTTTCGACACTTTCTACCAAAATAGAGTTAGTCTGTTGCCCTGCTGGATTGACATGAAATTTTGTTGTTCCAACCACATTAGAAACAGCTTTTGCCACCAATTCTATATTTCGATTGCCGATATTTTTTTGCAAAACCGCATGTAAAGTTGGCGAAGGTTCAAAAGCAAAAATCTTTGCTTCTCCAAATTTTTCACTTGCCATCACACTAAAATGTCCACAATTTGCACCCAAATCTAAAATATATCGACAAGTATGTAGCGGAATTGTATGCACCAAATTATACATTTGTTTGTAGGAATGTAACAAATGAAACAGTGTAATGCGGTGATAACTTTCTGCATTGTAGTACAGAGAAAGGGTTTTTGTTTGCTTATCTCTTGCCAAAGGATAATCTACCCGAATAATCTTTTGCTTGCTAACAAAGCTAAAAAGCACACGAATAGTATTCCAAGTATGATTTTCTATCCAAAATAAGAATAAATCGGTATAAAATTGTGCCAATGCGTGAATATATAAAAAAATACGTTTAAACATAGAAATAGAATTTTTGCACAAAGCTATACATTTATTTGGCTTTTTGGTGCTAAAATGTTTCTAAATTCATTTTTAGATAAACTTTTAACGGTTTTGATTTGTATATCATTTGGACAAGGGAATTTTATTGCTAATCTCATTGGCTTAGGTAGCCCCATCTGAAGGAAAATAGACGGGCTGCTACGGAACTTAGATTAGTTACAAAATGTGTATATCTATTGGTATTATTCTCCTAATTCTAATTGGTTTTTGACTAATTCATAATATTTTCCACGTTTTTCAACCAAATATTCGTGCCTTCCTATTTCTGCAATTTCGCCCTTTTCTAACACAACAATTTGGTCTGCATTTTTTACGGTGCTTAAACGATGGGCAATAATAATTACAGTTCTATTTTTGAAAAACTGTTGCAAGTTTTCCATAATAATTCTTTCATTATTGGCATCGAGTGCCGAGGTTGCTTCGTCAAAAAATAAGTAATCTGGGTTTTTGTAAATTGCCCTTGCCATCAATATTCTCTGCCTTTGCCCGCCACTGATGCCTGTTCCTTCGCTACCAATTTTGGTGTGATAACTCAAAGGAAGTGATGTAATATATTCGTGAATATTTGCAGTTTTTGCAGCAAAAAATAACTTTTCTGTGTCGATTTCTTCGTCTGCTAAGGCTATATTTTTGGCAATGGTATCCGAAAAAATAAAACCATCTTGCATTAAAGTTCCTACTTTTTTCGCCAATGACTGCTGTTTATGGTTTCGAGTGGTGTATTGCCCACTAAAATAGTGCCTTTTTCAGGTGCATAAAATTTTAGTAATAGCTTGATTAAAGTTGTTTTTCCGCTACCACTTTCGCCTACAATAGCTGTTGTTTTTCCTTCGGGAATTGTCAAATTTAAGTTTTGCAATATGTAATCTGAACTTGGGTCACCATAACGGAAAAATACATTTTGTAGCATCAAAGCCCTAAGCCCCCCAGCCCCCGAAGGGGGAGTTAGGTCGTCAAAAACTCCCCCTTCGGGGGCTGGGGGGCTTTCATCTTTTTCATTGTGAATTTCTCCTAATCTTTCCAAACTCATTTTTGCATCTTGTGCTTGTTGTATAAAACTCACAAATTGCATAATTGGTGCATCAAGTTGCCCTAATATTTGTAAAGTTGCCATCATCATACCTAATGTCATATTGCCATCAATCACTTCTTTTGCAGCCCAAAAAGAAATGAGAATACTTTTAAGTTCATAAATAAATCCACTTCCAAACTGTTGCCATTGTTGTAATTGGAGATTACTCATGCTTAATTTAAACCGTTTTACTTGTAATTTTTCCCATTCCCATCGTTTGGACTGTTCGCAATTATTGAGTTTAATTTCAACCATTCCTTGTATGAGTTGCACTTCGTTACTTTGATTGCTGGCAGAAAGTGCAAATTGTTTTGCATTGAGTTCTCTACGGCGTTTCAAAAAAAACATGACATAGCTTACATACAAAGTGCTACTGACTATAAACATTCCAAAAATTGCGGGGCTATAAAACATCATTACAATACTTACTATCAACAAACTAAACATAGAAAACACAAAATCTAAGGACGAGGAAGTTAAAAACTGTTCTATGCGACTGTTATCATGAATACGTTGAAGAATGTCACCCAAGTTTTTGGAATCAAAAAACGACATGGGCAAACGCATAATTTTTGCTAAAAAATCTGCAATAATCTTAATATTGAGCCTTGTAGAAATATGTAAAAATAGCCAACTTCGTATCATTTGTATAGCAGTTCGTCCAAAGAAAAAAGCTAATTGGGCAGCCAAAACTACATAAACAAAGTTGAGATTTTGCTGGTTAATACTTGTATCTACCAATGACTGCGTGAGCATAGGCATGAGTAAAGACAACAAAGTTGCGGTTAATAAACTCAAAAATAACTGAAATATGAGCCGATAATAAGGTTTTAGATAACCAAAAATAAACTTAAAACTATTCATAGCTCCTACGTCTTCGCTTACTTCCTCCAAATCATTGCCAAAACTTGGCGTAGTTTCGAGCAATAAACTAATGCCTTTGGGTGTGGTTTCGGTTTTATCTTTTGCCCATGCTTTTTCAAATTCGGCGTGGGTATAAACCAATTTTCCTGAACCTGGGTCTGCTAATAGACTTTTGTCTTGGTAATTTTATGCACCACAACAAAGTGATTTTGTTGCCAATGGGCAATAAAAGGGGTAACATCTTCGGCTACTAACTCGGCTAAAGTAGTTTTGACTGCTAAGGTATGCAAGCCTATTTTTTCGGCTGCTACCGCAATTCCTGATAAAGAAACTCCTTGACGGTCTATAAAACACTGCTGTCGTAAATAGGGCAAAGGGTAATTTTTGCCATAAAATTGTGCTATCATGCGAAGACAAGTGGGTCCGCAGTCCATTTGGTCACGTTGGCGGAGAGAAGGAAAAGTGGGCATGGTTAGGTAATCATATCTTGGTAATTTACTTTTTCAACAACCAAAAAAGTAGGGTGTAAATTAAAAACACAAGTAACTTATTTAGGTACGTTGGCAATGGTGCTTTTGCACCTTGACAATCGTACTATAAACCACTTTTATACGATTGTCAAGGTGCGAAAAGCACCATTGCCAACGTATAAAAGTTATTACCTAAATAATTACAAAATAGTTCATATCATTGCTAATAATTCATCTGTGCTAAAATCATCTTCCCAGCCATCTTCATAAAAGGCTTCGCAAACAGCCGAAAATTTTTCAGCATTAAATCC
>JBIKRY010000285.1:0-6114 GCA_044348925.1 Bernardetiaceae bacterium | reverse complement strand
TATGTCTATTACACAAGCCTCTGCAACACAATTTAATAGACTTGGATAGAACTACCTTAAAATAGTTAAAAGCACAGAACAGTAGTTTTTTTACCAAAAATTCCGTAATCTTTTGGCAAAATGAACCTCAATAGCACTATTTAATTTATTTGTTGCAATAAAAATGAAAAAATAAATAGTAATATTTGTTTTTCCAAAATGTAAAGCATACTTTTGCAGTCCAATTATTCACAATACGGTGTAATGTAGTAAACCGTTGTAATTGTGAAAGTTATCTATTTGGCAGAGAAGCGTTGCGAAATGCACCCTACAGATAGGCAAAATTACAATTACTAAATACACTCTAAAAAAATGGCAGTTAAAAAGTTAAGACCAGTTACTCCTGGCACAAGACACAGACTTGCCCCTATATTTACAGAGGTTACTGCTTCAAAACCAGAAAAATCTTTAACAATTCCGTTGAGAAAATCTGGTGGGCGTAACAATGTAGGGAAAATGACCATGCGTTATACAGGTGGTGGTCATAAGCAACGTTATCGTTTGATTGATTTCAAAAGAGACAATCATGGGATAGAAGGAACCGTAAAAACTATAGAGTATGATCCATGCCGTTCTGCAAGGATTGCTTTAGTGTTCTATGTAAATGGCGACAAACGCTATATCATAGCACCAGAAGGAATTAAAGTAGGTCGTAAAATCATCTCTGGTCCAGCAGTTCCTCCAGAATTAGGCAATGCACTCCCACTTGGAGCAATGCCTTTAGGTACAATTGTACATAATATCGAAATGCGTCCAGGACAAGGAGCAGCTTTAGTACGTAGTGCTGGAGCTTATGCCCAAATCTTAGGCAGAGAAGGTAAATATGTAATCATTAAATTGCCATCTAGCGAAACTCGTATGATTTTGGCAACTTGTTATGCAACAGTAGGTACAGTATCTAATGCTGACCACATGAACGTAACACTTGGCAAAGCAGGTCGTAGCCGTTGGTTAGGCATTCGTCCTCGCGTCCGCGGTGTAGCTATGAACCCTGTAGATCACCCAATGGGTGGTGGTGAAGGTCGTGCGTCAGGTGGACACCCACGTTCTCGCAACGGCTTGTACGCTAAAGGACAAAAAACTCGTCCTCCACGCAAATACTCAAATTCACTCATCATTAGCAGAAGGAAAAAATAATCTATGGCACGTTCAATTAAAAAAGGACCCTACATTGATTTTCGTTTAGGTAACAAAATCGATGCAATGAATAAGACTAGTAAAAAAACGGTAATTAAAACGTGGTCAAGACGTTCTACAATATCTCCAGATTTTATTGGTCATACATTCGCCGTTCACAACGGTAATAAATTTATCCCTGTTTACGTAACAGAAAACATGGTAGGACACAAGTTAGGTGAATTTTCGCCAACTCGTACTTTCAAAGGTCACACAGCTAAAAAAGATAAAAAATAATCATGGAAGCAATAGCAAAACTTAGAGATGTGCCAACATCTACACGCAAAGCTAGACTGGTTGTCGATATGATTAGAGGACAAAAAGTAGCTAAGGCACTTAATATTTTAAAGTTTGAAAGACGAAGCGGAGCAAAAGGCATCGAAAAATTGTTGCTCTCTGCCGTTGCAAACTGGGAGGCAAAAAATCCTGATACTGCTCTCGATAGCGTAGAGTTAGTTATCAAAACTATCTTCGTAGATGGTGGAAAAAGCCTAAAAAGAATGAGAACTGCACCACAAGGACGTGGTTACAGAATCCAAAAAAGGTCACACCACGTAACAGTGGTAATTGATGCGTTGGCAGTACCAAACGTATTTGACGAAGTTGTAACAGAAACACAAACAGAAGAATCAAAAAGCTAACATACTATGGGACAAAAGATTAATCCGGTCGGTTTTAGATTAGGCGTTATCAGAGGTTGGGACTCTAATTGGTATGGAGGCAAAGATTTCGCTGAAAAATTGATAGAAGACGAAAAAATAAGAAAATATCTTAATGCTCGTATTCAAAAAGGTGCAGTTTCTAAAATTGTAATAGAACGTACCTTAAAAAGAGTTACTGTAACTATCAATACTGCTCGTCCAGGGGTAGTAATTGGCAAAGGTGGTGCTGAAGTTGATAAAATTAAAGCCGAATTGCAAAAAGTAACAGGAAAAGAAGTACAAATCAATATCTACGAAATTAAACGTCCTGAATTAGACGCTAAATTAGTAGGCGAGCAAATTGCACAACAATTAGAAGCTCGTATTTCTTACCGCCGTACAATGAAACAAGCTATCAGCAATGCTATGCGTGTTGGTGCTTTAGGTATCAAAGTACGTTTGTCTGGTCGTTTGGGTGGTGCAGAGATGGCACGTGCAGACCAATACAAAGAAGGTAGAGTACCTTTGCATACATTACGTGCAGATATTGATTATGCAATTTCGGAAGCATTAACTGTATATGGCAAAATTGGTATTAAAGTTTGGATTTTCAAAGGAGAAGTGTACGGTAAACGTGATTTGACTCCAATGGCAGGTTCAGCACCAAAACGCGAAGCAGGTGGTAGCAATAACGAAAGAGGTGGTAACGAAAAATATAATCGTGGTGGCGGAAATGATAAACGCAGCGGCGGTAATGATAGAAATCGTAACAACAATAACAAAGGTGGAAATGGTGGTGCTAACAAAGGTGGTGCCAACAAAGGTGGAAATAATAAAGGCGGAGGCAACAAAGGCGGAGGCAAAAAATAATCCACAGAAACCAATAAAAAATACTCTCTATATAATAGAGAGTATTTTTTTTGCAAAATCAATTTTAGGTTATGCTAACTTTTATTTTGCAAAAGCCCGTGTATATTCCCAAATCAAATAACTAACAGCAGTTCTAATGGCGGTTTTTTCTGAAAAATCAGCAGGCATTACTTTTGATAAAACTATAGAACTTGTTTTGCCATGATTTTTATCGGCAGCATTTGCCATATTTGCACCAACAGGAGCAGCACTAATCAACGGTTCATGATGCTTATAAATGACTCGCAAATAATCATTCTCAAAAAAACTCCAACCATAATTTAGATATTTTGCAAAGGCAATCGTAATGGTATATTCGCCTTTGTTGCTTTCATTGATTTTTATTTGCGAGGCGTATGCTAAAGTAGATTTTTCATTTGCGACTGCTTTGATGGTCAAATCGTATTTTTCGCCTCCAGTCTGTTTGATTACTGTATAAGCATAATAGATATTGCCACGTTGCAAACTCCCCGAAAACCAATTTTTACTATCTGAAGTATAAGCAAACCACTTTTCACGACCTTCGGGTTGTAACCACGTTTCGTTATCTACGGTTTTTTGCAAGTTTTCAATCTGTTCTTTAGTGGGTTCTTTGCCTATTACATCTTGAATGATTTTCTCTTTGAGATAAGCTGCTATTTTTGCACGATAAAATGGGTCTGTAATTTTGCTTTGCAAATTATATAAATATTGCTTGCCTTCTGCCAAACTTTTAAATTTTATGTCATCTGCCAATAACATTTCATAGTAAAAATTAATATTGCTTGCATTGATTTCAAAATCTTTTAAACGACAAGCTACCAATGTATCTAATTCATTTTTGAAATAAGAAAGCCAAGTATCTTCATCGTATGCTTTTTTAAACTCAATCATTTTTTTGCTTTTGTCAATATTGTCAAATACAGGTCTTATTTTTTTGTTTAATTCGGTCATATAATTTGCCATATTTTCTTCCCCTACCAAAGTTAATACTTCGGGTTTTTGCAAATTTTGTCGCAATTTTAGCAAAGGTCTAATATAGCCATCAAAATTTTTGTCATAGTCTTCTTCCTGCAAATCAAATAATTTGATGCTTGGATTTTCTCGCATTTCTTCTGCCAAATCTGCAATAGTTTTAATATCATTTTCAAAATCAATAAATTCTTGTATTGCAGTCTTGCCCATTTGTTTATTGATAGAATCTATTTTGGGTACAAGTGCATATAGATTTCGCAGGGTTGCATAATGTTGCACGCCTTTTTGGTATTTTTGCAAAATAAGTTTCATTTTAAACTGCATTTCGACATCAGGCTCGGTATAACTTGCCAATAGGCGTTGCATTTCATCGGGTTTTAAGAAAAAACGACTGTTTTCGGTTTCTGCACTTGCTTTTGCTGCCCATTCAGACCTTGCCAAATTGCTACCCATTAAGATATGTTTTTCTATGAGATTGTAAAGTGTATTTTCGGCAATAACTGTAGTATGTTTTTCAAAATAGCTTTTGGCTTCCAAACGCCATTTTTCGTCTAAATATAAAGCATCGGGCATAATAGTAGCTAAATTTGAGGTGCTATCTAAAGCAGCCATTGGATTAATACCGAATTCCCAATACATACGAGCCATTTTTAGACGTAAGTCGGGATTTTTGCTTATTTTTAAAGAATCAAAAACGATAAAAAACTCTCGCAAATCTATATTTTTTTTATCTGTATAGATTTTGACCATTGCTGATGGGGCTGCTTGTTGTACCATGAGTTGATGGTATTTTCGAGCCAGCGAAATATCTTTGAGTATTCCATACCCACCTGTCATATACATTTCAAAAAGTCCTTTTGGGGCTTGGGCAAGAGTGTCGGTTTTGTCTAAAAGGGCTTTTTGATACCATTCCAGAGCTTTTTTGTAATCTTTGTATAAGCCAGATTCTAAAGGGTGTGCTTTACAAACTTGAGCTATTAGCAAAGCTGCCTTCAAATTGCCTTCTTTGGCTTTTTTGAGGTCTTCTTTATATGGTTTTAAATTTACATCTCCTCTTTCTTGTGCAAAATTAAGATAGCTAAATAATTGAAAAACAAATAAATAGCAAAAAAAAGAAATACGTTTTTTAGTCATTTGTCTGATAAAGTTTAATAAAAAAATGTGGATATACAAATATACCATTTAAGAATGATAATTATAAATTCTTTGTCCTAAATTTTATTGTGCTTATTACCAACCAAAATTAGAATATCCTTATCAAAATAATATAAATTTTCAACAAAAACTTACAGTTAGCAAACTATGATTTTATTTTTAGGAAAATAACTTGCTTTTTGTTTAACTTTGTTGCAAATAAAGTTTCTTTGCATCATGTAAGTTGTATAGAATGTGCCTCTCCCTTTAGGGTGTAAGGTCTTTAAAATGAAGTGCATTTAACAATTTTATTGCTATTTTGCAACAACCTTGCAGTGAAGGCAATGCCCGCCAAAGGGTGCGGTATAATTTACTACCCAACTTACATTACATATACATTAAAGTTTATGAATAATTTGTATAACAGACTTTAGTCAGGGATGCCTTAATCTGTTATTAAGTGGTTGAAAATCAATAACTTGCACAGACTAAGGCGTCCCCGACTAAAGTCTATGCTACAACAACTATTCATAAACTTTATTATTTACCCAAAACACTAAATTTATGTATTCTATTGTTTTTGTACTACTGAATTTTCTTGCTCGATTACCTTTTGGGTTTTTGTATTTTATTTCGGATATATTTTTTGTGTTGGTGTATTATGTAATTGGCTATCGTAAAGAAGTAGTTATGCAAAATCTTCAAAAATCATTTCCCGAAAAAACACAAGAAGAAATTTTTGCGATTCGCAAAGAGTTTTATAGACATTTTTGCGACTTGATTATAGAATCTATCAAATCTGTTGGTATGAGCAAAGAAGACTTTATGCAACGATACCAAGTTGTCAATATGGAATTTTTGCTTACATATGGAGAAAAAAAACAAAGTGTAATTTTTTTGTCTTCGCATCATAGTAATTGGGAATGGGTTTGTTTTTTGCCAAGTTTAATTACAGAGTATTTTACAGTGTATGCAGTCTATAAACCTCTTAGCAATACGCATTTTGACCAATATGTAAAAGCAACACGCCAAAAACATTCGGCTACCTTGATTGCAATGAAAGAAACTTTTAGAATAATTTTGGCTGCTTATCAACAAAAACAAGTAATTGCTACGTGGATGGCAGCCGACCAAACGCCGTCCAAAGAGGCAGCACATTGGGTAGAGTTTTTGCACCAAGATACCCCCTTTTTTCATGGCTATGAAACATTGGCACGAAAAACTAAACAAGCTGTTTTGTTTTTAGATATACAAAAAGTAA
>JBIKRY010000044.1:0-20569 GCA_044348925.1 Bernardetiaceae bacterium | reverse complement strand
AATTTTTGACTAAAAAACAATAACTTAATTATATGTTTGATTTCATCACCAAAGGAATAGCCAAAGTGTTTGGCACTAAGTCGCAAAGAGATTTAAAGGAAATTATGCCTTATATTGTCAAAATTCGAGAAGAATTTGACAAATTACAAAGCATTTCTGACGAACAGTTGCGAGGAAAAACTGCCGAAATGAAAGGCATAATAGCTAATCACGTTAGCGGAATTGATACACAAATTGCGGACTTGCATAAACAAATTGCGGAGAATTTGGAGTTGAGTATCCTTCAAAAAGAACAATTATTTAAGCAAATAGATGAACTCGAAAAACAACGCAACATAGAGTTAGAAGTGGTTTTGATGGAGATTTTGCCAATGGCTTTTGCGGTTGTAAAAGAAACTGCTCGCCGTTTTGCACAAAATGGGCAGATGGTAGTAACGGCTACAGAACACGATATTTCGGTGGCTGCTCGTAGAATGGGCGTAAATTTTGAAGGAGATAAGGCTATTTGGCTCAACAAATGGTTGGTGGCAGGACACGAAATGACATGGAATATGGTGCATTATGATGTGCAACTTATTGGTGGGGTGGTATTGCATACAGGAAAAATTGCAGAAATGGCAACAGGCGAAGGTAAAACATTGGTAGCTACTTTGCCTGCTTATTTGCGTGCTTTGGCTGGTCGTGGTGTGCATGTGGTAACGGTTAATGACTATTTGGCTAAACGAGATAGCGAATGGATGGCACCTCTTTTTGAGTTTCACGGTATGTTGTTGGATTGTATAGACAAATATCAACCGAATACGTATCTCCGTAGGCAGGCATATATGGCAGATATTACCTACGGTACGAATAATGAATTTGGTTTTGATTATTTGCGAGATAATATGGTGCGGACTCCAGACGAATTGGTGCAACGCAAGCATTATTTTGCAATGGTCGATGAGGTGGATAGTGTATTGATAGATGATGCTCGTACTCCTTTGATTATTTCGGGTCCTATGGTAAATGCTTCTGATGAGCAAGAATACCATACCTTAAAGCCAAGAGTGGTAAAATTGATTGACGAGCAACGTAAATTGATTAATAATTTATTGACCGAAGCAAAGAAAAAAATTGAAGCAGGCAATACAGACGAAGGTGGTTTGGCATTGTTTAGGGCTTTTCGTGGATTGCCAAAAAATAGACCTTTGACAAAATTTTTGTCAGAAACAGGTATGAAACAAGTATTGCAAACTACCGAAAATATTTATTTGGCAGATAATTCTCGCAATATGCCCGAAGCCGACAAGCCATTGTATTTTACGATAGACGAAAAAACCAAAAATGTAGATTTGACACAAAATGGTTTGGCTTTATTAGTAGGTGAAGGTGGAGACCCTAATTTCTTTGTATTACCTGATTTGGGTTTGGCACTTGCAAATGTAGAAAAAGATAAAAATCTTAGCGAAGACGAAAAAATTGCAGCCAAAGAACAAGTTATCGAAGATTATTCTACCAAAACACAACGAGTACATGCAATTCAACAACTTTTGAAAGCCTATACAATGTTTGAAAAAGATGTAGATTATATTGTGGCAGATGGGAAAGTAAAAATTGTTGATGAGCAAACAGGTCGTGTTTTAGATGGCAGACGTTATTCTGACGGATTACACCAAGCATTGGAGGCTAAAGAAAATGTGCAAATCGAAGAGGCAACACAAACTTATGCCACCGTTACTTTGCAAAATTATTTCCGTATGTATCACAAATTGGCGGGAATGACAGGAACAGCAGAAACTGAAGCAGGCGAGTTTTGGGATATTTATAAGTTAGATGTAGTGGTAATTCCTACCAACAAACCTATAGTACGTGGCGACAGAGAAGACAAAGTATATAAAACAACACGCGAAAAATACAATGCCGTTGCCGAAGAAATTCAGGAATTGACAGCAGCCAATCGTCCTGTATTGGTGGGAACAACGTCTATTGAAAACTCTGAATTATTGAGTAGAATGTTGCGTTTGCGAAATATTCCACACCAAGTTCTCAACGCAAAACAACACGCAAAAGAGGCAGAAATTGTTGCAACAGCAGGCTATCCAAAAACTGTAACCATTGCAACCAATATGGCTGGTCGTGGTACAGATATTAAACTTACACCAGAGTCAAAAAGTGCAGGTGGTTTGGCTATTGTAGGCACAGAAAGACACGAATCTCGTCGCGTGGATAGACAGTTGCGAGGAAGGTCAGGACGACAAGGTGATGTAGGAAGTACACAGTTTTTTGTATCTTTAGATGATGAATTGATGCGGTTGTTTGGCTCGGATAGAATAGCATCTATTATGGATAGATTAGGTTTGGAAGAGGGCGAAGTTATCCAACATAGTATGATTACAAAATCTATTGAAAGGGCACAAAAGAAAGTAGAAGAAAATAATTTTGCGGTTCGTAAAAGATTATTAGAGTATGATGACGTAATGAATATGCAACGCGAAGTAGTATATAAATTACGTAGAAATGCTTTGTATGGCGAAAGATTAGGCTTAGACATTATGACCATGTTTAGGAAAGTAGCTATTGGTTTGGCAGAAAACTATGTTGGAGATTTTGAAAATTTCAAGATTATGACTTTGGGAATGTTTGGATTTATTCCACATAGTATTCCACAAGACGAGTTTGCTAAAGGAAAGACCGCAGAAATAGGACAAAAACTATATAGCGAAGCCTACAAACATTACCAAGCAAAAAATAATGCCATTGCAAGTACCATTATTGCTCCATTAACCGATATTTATCAGCAACACGGACAAGAAATTGCAAATGTAGTAATTGCTTTTACAGACGGCAAACGCAATTTGCAAATAGCAGTAAATCTTGAAAATGCAGTAGCAACTCAAGGAAAAGGTTTATTTGCAGCTATGGAACAGAGTGTCGTATTGGGATTGATAGACCAACTTTGGAAAGAACATTTGCGAGATATGGACGACTTGCGTCAGCAAGTACAATTTGCAAGTTTGGAGCAAAAAGACCCGTTGTTGGTATATAAATTTGAGGCTTTCAAATTATTTCAATCTTTTGTTTTGGATATGAATGAACAAATTGCTGGATTTTTGTCCAAAGCACATTTATTGCAAAATGAAAACCCTGAAAATAATAATGAACAACTCATTCAAGATGCTGACGAGGTAGAATTTGAAGAGCCAAAACAACGCTTGATAGAGCAAAAAGCAGATGCAGAAGAAGTACATAGCTTAGAAGAGGCATATTCTACGCCAAAACATCATGCAAATACGCAACATAATCAATCTACAAATTACCAAACACCGCAAAATACGCCTGTTACTAAGCCTGTTTCGGTGCAGAAAATTCCAAACCGAAACGACAAAGTAACGGTGCAATATGCAGACGGTATGGTAAAAAAAGATGTAAAATTTAAAAGTGTAGAAGGTGATTTGCGAAGTGGAAAATGTAGAATTATAGAGTAAATAATACAAAATGCACCTTAATATAAGGTGCATTTTTTTATTTTCTGTGCTTGAGAGTGTCCTATTGACTACTCCACCAGCACATCAAACTTACACAAAGAAACAATTATATTAGTTTTATCACACAAAAACACGCAATAAACTAACAAAAGTAGCTTTTTAATGTATATTTGAGGTACATAATAAATATGTAAGCTATAACACAAAATTATTAGCACAAAATTTTACCAAAAAAATATTCCCACCAAATATTAAACTATAAAATAAAATTAGTAGTTTTGAAGGAAACATAACTCACTCAAAACTATGCCAACTTCAAGAGAATTAGGATTAGCTATTAAACAATGTTTGTCTGACAAACAGACAAAACACCCATTATTGACTAATTTTTATTGGCATAATGGAGCTTATCGTCCTTTGCAAAATCTGGAAACAGAACCTCCAAGATTTTATGTAATTAATGATAAGCAATTTTTTCCTAACAATGTTATTAAAAGAATTTATTATGAAATTGGATATATTGAAAATAAAATAACTTTCCAATTGAACTTTTGTGCACAAGGTAATACGGAAGAAATCAATGCCCAAGAGAATGCGAAAGACGTTAGTAATTTGGCTCGGGAGTTTAAATTACTAAATGAAATTACAGCAAACAATATTAATTATGATGATTCAGTAACTTGTCGACGTTTTTATATCGATATTATGCAAAAAAATGGCATAGTAAATATAAAAGACTGTACAAATAAAGTATTAGGATTTTATAGACTTATGCAACCTCTATTAATTGAATTTTTAAGAACACAAGGTTATGAAAATTTAGTAGATTATCCAATTCCAAATTTAACTAAAACAACCGAAGCAATTACTCCACCTATGAAAACATTAGACTTAGAAGGCAAAAAAATGTATAAAATTGCTCATGCAGGTAATTTTAAAGGTCATGATGATGAAATAATAAAAAGAAATTTAATTGTTGTTTCAAATAATAAAAGTGGGAAGTGGAATACAATGTATAACTTGTTTAGTAATGATACCAAAATGATAGGAAACTATTTTTATATCTGTAAAGGCAGTGAAAAAGTAGAAGTAATTGGGAAAATTACAGGCAATTTGGAAGATTGTGAAATAGCTGATATAAAAGATGACTGTTGTCAAAGGAAATTTGAGTTTTTTAAATCAGTATTACCAGAAATGAAAAATGTGAAAATTGATTTGCGTAAATCTGATGGTACTGTAATTAGTTTGGGAGGTTTTCCATCATCACAACCAACAATATCAGAATTAAAATCTAAAAACTTTAAAGATGCCAATGAAAAAATCTTTGAGCCATATTTTGGTGTTACAGTTGTTAATGGTGCTATTGACGATTCTGAAGACGAAGAAGACATACAAGAAATATCAAAACCATTACCCAATTTTCCCCTAAACCGCATCTTATATGGTGCACCTGGTACAGGAAAAACCTATAATAGCATTAGCAAAGCTATAGAAATAATTGATGAAGCATTTTACAAACAAAATAGTGGGAATACAAAAGAAACAAGAGCCGAAATTCAAGAAAGGTTTAAGGAATTACGAAAACAAGGACAAATAGCATTTGTTACTTTCCACCAAAATTACAGTTATGAGGATTTTATGGTTGGTATAAAACCTGATTTAAGAGAAGGATTGGACAACTTACGATTTGTTAAAAACGAAGGTGTTTTTTACAAATTATGTACAGAGGCAAAAAAATATCCAAAAACTCCTTATGTGCTTATCATTGACGAAATTAACCGAGCTAATATTTCCAGAGTTTTTGGCGAATTAATTACTTTATTAGAACCCGATAAAAGAATTGACGCAAGTAATGAATTATTAGTAACCTTGCCAAACGGAGAAAAAGATTTTGGTGTTCCAAGTAATTTATACATTATCGGAACTATGAATACAGCCGATAAATCTATTGCCTTGCTTGATATTGCGTTAAGACGTAGGTTTGAGTTTGTGCCTTATATGCCTAAACTTGAATTAGTTACAGATGTACCTAAGCAAAATTTGCTAAAACATTTGAATACAAAAATTTTTGACCTCAAAAAATCTACAGATTATTTGCTTGGGCATAGCTTTTTTATGGATAAAACGGACATTGAAACGGTTTTGAAAAATAAAATTATTCCGCTATTAATGGAATATTGTTTGGGGAAAATTGATGTGGTAGAAAAGTTATTTGAGGGAAGTGGGGTTAAGGTTGAGTTTAACAAAGAAACGTATGAGTGGAAAATTGAATAAATTTTTTATGTTGTCAATAACCTTTTACGTTGGCAACGGTCGCAAGACCTTGACAAACGTAAAAGGTTATTGACAACGTAATTTTTTTACGCTTGTCAAGGTCTATCGACCATTGCCAACGTAAAAAAATTATTACCAACTTCACTTTCAAAAACCTAAGTTCTATGAAAACTCACGAACATAAACACATACCAGATTTTCCAAAAGAATTGGAAAAAGTTTTAGAAAAGCACTTAGTAGAAACTTGGCAGCTTTATAAAGAATTTGATAATACAGCCAAAGAAGAAGAACCTAATTCGGAAAATGGCAAAAAACCTAAGCAACCTTTCATAAATTTTGACTGCAAAGAAGGATTTAAAACTAAAAACTATGCAGGTTTCGTACAAATTGGTGAGGAGGTCGTAGAAATTTATCCAAAAGTATTTCAGGAACAGAAAAACCTTGACTCTAAAATAGTTCTTCAACACTTATTTTATTGGTTGAATTATTCCAAAAGGTGGAAATTTCCTTTTAGTTCGGCTAATTCAATGCCAAAAGAAATATGCACTTTTCCCGAAATGATTATATGGCTCATGGCAAAGCACATTTACGAAATTGTGAGTACACAGCCCTTGTCTATGTATCAAGAAATGACCGAAACTTTGACCATGCCCAAAGGCAGAATAAATTTTGGTAGCTATGTGAATAATTTGGCAAAGGGAAATTGGCATTTAATAGATTGCGATATGGAGCCTTTTCTATTTGATAATAAGGTAAATAGAATTATCAAATATTGCACAAGAGTATTACAAAACACCTCAAAAAATAGCGAAACACAATTTTTATTACATAATATTTTATTTGTTTTAGATGAAGTAGAAGATGCAGTTTGTACGGAAAGAGATGTACAACAAATCAAATTAAATCCGTTTTTTGATGACTATGTGCAAGTCATTTTTTATTGCAAATTGATTTTAAAACAGCAATTATACGGACAAGAAGCCTATCAGCTTTCGCAATGGAATTTATTATTCAAAATGGAAACTGTTTTTGAGGAATTTGTGGCAGGTTTTATAGAAAAACATTTTTCGGGAAAATGGAAAGTTGAAATACAAAAATCAAGTGAATATCTTGCAAAAAGTGGCGAAACATTACAAGACGTTTTTCAAATGAATATTGATATTTTTCTTACAGATAAAAAAACAGGAAAAACTATCATTATTGACACCAAATACAAACAAAGAGATAGAAATGCAGACAATAAAAAAGGAGTTTCGCAAACAGATTTATACCAAGTTTTGAGTTATGCTTATCGTTATGCGTGTAATGAAATTTGGTTATTGTACCCCAATAATAGTGAAATTGCAGAAAATGAAAAACCTACTCCCGATATTTTTACCATTTGTCATGGCATAACACAAGAACAAATTACGGTAAAAACTATTGATATTCCGTTTTGGTCGGTTTCAAATGTGGATATTGTCGAGTCAAAGTTATATATTTTGTTAGAAAATTGCTTAAATTAGGGTAAATTTAAAAAGCACATTCAACTTTAAAATGTAATTTTATTTTTGGTTAAATTTTGTATTGGATTGTCAAATTTTAATGTTTTTCTTGGTCTATACTGTCCCTCCAATGTTGTATTTTTTCTAAAAAGGTGTCGCATTTCAACGATTTGAGCTAAACATCATGTTGTCATCAGTTTTATTTTTTCGTTATTATTGGAATAGAAAAGTAGGCATTTAATTTTCAACCATTTCTAATCTTTTTTGACTGATTTCAAAATATTCTTTCTCTAACTCAAAACCTACAAAATTACGTTTGAGTTCAAAGCAAGCAACTCCTGTACTCCCACTGCCCATAAAAGGGTCTAAGACTGTTTGGTTTTCAAAACTAACTAATTTGACTAAATGTTGCATCAACTCAACGGGCTTTAAAGTTGGGTGATGATTAAAACTTTCCGCATTTTGGCGAACTTTTGGGACAGCAAAAAACTTATCATACCCATCTTCAAATTTGTCTGTTCTCAAAATATTGGCACTTACTCTACCGTTTGGGTGCGGATTGTGTCCTACTTTTCCTTCGCCTTCGGCATAAGGAATACGAGTTTGTTCTAAATTCAAAGCACCTGTGCCGTATTTAATCATATTTTGGGCAACATTCAAGCCTTTTTCTATAGGTTTTTGAACCAAAATAATAGGTTCATACGCAGGTTTCAAACCTAAACCTGCTCCTTTATATTTGATACCCAATTCGGAACTTGGTTCGTATTTAAGTTTTTCAGTATCAGAATCGTGATTCGCCACCCGATAATTTTCTGCCCCGCCTTTTTTGTAACCCTGAACATAATTGTATTTGCCTATTACTTTGCTTTCTATGCCTAATTCTTTATCAATATCTAAAGCTATATCTCGGCTTTTGGGCATACCATTCAGATATGCCCAAAACAAAACATCTTTGATAATAAACCCACTATCTTCTAAATCTACCATAAGACGATGCATAAGACGCACAGAAGAAAAAATTAGCCCAAAACTGCCACTTTTCAAAACTCTTAAACTATCTTCCCAAATTTGTCTTTGTGGTAAAGCCTTATCCCATTCGTAATTTTGAAAGGAAATGCCATAAGGTGGGTCTGTAATCAAGGAATCCATACTGCCATCAGACAAAGGCGAAAGTCCATAGCACGATTGATTAAATATCTTGTAAGGTTTTGATGTTGTCAAGTTCGACATAATTTATAACGGTTTAGTTTCAAAGTAGATAAAAATCTACAAGTTCTGTGGTATTAGCCATTTTTGTTGTTTTATTTTTTAATTGATGACAACGGAAATATACGCAAATATACACACCTTGTATATATTTCCAAAATATAAAATTAAATTATACAAAACCAATAAAAACTTGCAAATAAGCACTTTTTTTACTCAATCCCCACAAATCCCACCTCCTCATTTTTATCTGCCAAGATTGTATTCTTTAATTAAGTATAATTTAATTATTTAACAAAAAAAATTAATTATGTAATTTTATAACTAATCTAAGTTGCGTAGTAGTGCGTAGCTTATGCTATACAATACTACACAAATTAGATTTACTTTTCACTTTGAGCTAAAATTTGTGAATAGATACGTTAAAAAATTACAAATTATAGCAAAAATATAAGAGAGATGTACTAAAATTTAAAAAATGGGTGTAAATTTGTTTGCTTACAAATTTGCTTTATTGATAAGATGTTATACAAAGGTTTACATTTTTTTCTTGTATTTTTATTGGTTTTGTGTTTATCTACCAACGATGCTACTGCCCAAAATGTGGACAGTTTGCTGTTGCTTGCCCGAAATGCAAAAATGAGTAAAAATCTACCTATAGCTTTGCGAAATTATTTGCAAGTGATGAAAAATTTGGAAAAAGAGCAGGAAAAAAATCCCGAAATTACCAAACCTAAACTAATTACATTATACATAGAAATAGGACAAATTTATGAACAAGGCAAATTACATGAAAATGCTTTGGCATATTTTAGAAAATCTAATGAATTACAAGAAAATGCAAATACAAATGAATTGATAGGTAATGAATTGCTAAAATCGGAAAAAAATGCTGATGCTTTGCTTTCCTATAGCAAAGCATTAGAGGCATATAAAAAAGAAAATAATTATGTAGCAATTATTCGAAATTTACGCCAAATTATTATTTGCTACACTCGACAAAATAATTATACGAAGGCATTGGAAAATAATTTTGTATTGTTGGAATTAGCCGAAAAAGCAAATGACAAAGCTACGCAAATGGCTACCCTCAATAATGTTGGTTATATGTATAGATATTTGCAAAATTATAGCAAAGCATTAGTTTATTTTACAAAAACACTAACTTTACAAAAAACAATGCAGGCTTTGCCACAAGAACAAGCCATTACATTGGTTAATATTGGCGTGGTAAATCAAAATATTGGAAATTATACCAATGCTATTGATAATTTGTTGCAAGCATTGCAAATGATGCAGAAATTAAATAATAAACCCGAAAGTTGCCGAATTCAAGATTTATTGGCTGTGGTTTACCTAAACAACAAAGATATTTATAATGCAGAAGTCTATAACGATTTGTCAATAGATTTAGCCCGCAAATTACAAAATCCCACGTTATTACAACAGACTTATAAAACAAAATCTGATATTTTACAAAGTAAGGAAGATTTCCAAAATGCTTTAGATTTCTATAAGCAGTATCTTAATTTGCGAGATTCTCTTACTTTAGCCCAAAATATTGAGCAACAAAAACTCCTTCAACAACAATTTGCGGTAGAAAGGGACGAAAAAAATACTTTAGATGCACTTTCTAACGAAGAAGCACGAAAAGCAGCTTTACAACAATTACAAACTGAAGTAGAAAAACAAAAACTTGCCATCGAAAAACAAACAGAAAGCAGACGTGCAGATGCAGAAAAAGCAAAAGCACAAGAAGAACAACAAAAATCTGCCAAAGAAATAGCCGAAAAAGAACTAAAAATATTGAAACAACAAAACGAAGCCGAACAACGTGAAAGGCAGTTTTTGGCATTGGAAAAAGAAAAAGCAATACAAGAATTGGAATTGGAAAAACAAAAAACTAAAGAAAAGGAAACGCAAAGGCAGGTAGCAAAACTCCAACAAGACAAAGAAATTCAAGATTTGAAAGTGCAACAACAGAGTTTACAGGCACAAAAACAAGCCGAAGAAGCCAAATTTCTCTATGCTGTATTGGGATTTGCTTGTTTGTCGGGTTTGGTTGGTTTTTTTATTTTATGGAATATTCGTAAAAAAAATAATTTGCTTGCTAAACAAAAAGACGAAATAGAACTAAAAAACGTAGAATTAGAACAAACTCAAGAAGAATTAAAGGCACAACGAGATACTTTAGAACAAAAAAGTGGCGAATTAAATTATGCTTATACGAATATCAAGGCAAGTATTACCTATGCAAAAAGAATACAAAATGCAATTTTGCCACCAATTAGCCAAATTCAAAGCTATTTGCCACAGTCTTTTATCTTGTTTAAGCCACGTGATATTGTAAGCGGAGATTTTTATTGGTTTTGCCCAATTTCCGAGCAAAGTTGTGCCATTGCTGCCATTGATTGCACAGGGCATGGCGTACCTGGTGCATTTATGTCGATGATTGGAGATTCGTTGCTTAACCAAATTGTACTCGAAAAGAAAATAATTTCCCCCGATTTTATCTTGCATGAATTGGATAAAGGCATTAGAAGTTCTCTTAGAAAAGGAGAATCAGATGCCAAAGATGGTATGGATATGTCTTTGTGTGTAATAGATAAACACTTGAAAACCATAGAGTTAGCAGCAGCTATGAATCCAATTTGTGTGATACAAAATGCAGAATTACGAGAAATAAAAGCCGATAAACGTGCTATAGGAGGCGAAGGAACAGAAGATTTTGTATTTACCAAACATACGATTGCAATTACGAACCCAACGACAATATATTTGTATTCAGACGGATTTCAAGACCAATTTGGTGGTGCTGATAACCGAAAATTTATGGTAAAAAGATTTAGAAATTTACTTTTTGATATTTATTACAAGCCAATGCCTGAACAACAACAAATTTTGGATACAACCATAGAGAATTGGATGGGAGGTTTGTATAATCAAATTGATGATATTTTGGTAATTGGTATGCAAATAGAAATATAAAAAATAAGCTAAGTTTCTACTATAATCTATCATTCTATGAAAAATATAATTTTGCTACTTGGAATAAGTTTGTTTTGTTATGCTTGTGGGTGTGGCAATCCTGAAACGGTGGACTTTAATAACATAGTAGATAAGGAATGGCTTATTTACAAGTCTAATCAAGTTTTTAATTATAAAAACCCTAAAGGGCAAAAAAATACTTATTTTGTATTGGTTGATAATCAAGTAAGAAATGTAAAAGACAGATTTACTATACCAATGTATGCAGGTTGTGATGGTAATTGGAATATTTCTTCACAAATTATTTTCTTGATAAAAACAGATAATACTGATACCATTAAGATACGTTTTGACAAAACTATTACAAAAGATACTTATGGAAGTATCCAACATACAAATCGCAAGGAGTATCAAATTCCAAGTTTACAAAATATAGATAACTTAATGATGACTAATTTTGATAGCCTTAGCATTAGTGGCTCTTATGCCCAGCTACTCAAAAAAATAACATTACAAAATCAAAAAACCTATGATAATGTTTTACAGTTGTCAAATGTTTTTAAAAATGTAATCTATTACCACAAAACCACAGGCATCATTCGTTTTGAAACTGCCAACGGCGATATTTGGGAACTTGAATAACAAAAATATCCACAATGAACAATAAAATCCCTCTCACAAAATCTTATTTGGATAAGCTAACTTTTGATATTTTAGGTGCTTGTATAGAAGTTCACAAAGAACTCGGTGCAGGTTTGTTAGAAAGTGTTTATCATAAATGCTTAGTCAAAGAATTTCAGTTGCGAAAAATTAGTTTTTGCAATGAGTTAATTATTCCTTTGAATTATAAAGGCTTGGAATTAGATGCAGATTTGCGTTGTGATTTCTTTATCGAAAATTGCATTGTCTTAGAAATCAAAGCTGTTACTGCTATTGTGCCTATTTTTGAAGCACAATTAATGACGTATATGAAGTTGCTAAAAGCACCAAAAGGAATTTTAGTGAATTTTCATACAGATAATATTTTTTATAAAGGTCAGAAAACATACGTAAATGATTTTTTTGCTAAGTTGCCTGATGGTGAAAAAAAATAACCACATAGTTATATAGCTCACATAGAAAAAAACAAAAAGCTATGTGTCCTATGTGTCTATGTAGTAAAAAATTAACCACATAGTTACATAGAACACATAGAAAAAAACAAAAAAGCTATGTGTCCTATGTGTCTATGTAGTAAAAAATTAACCACATAGTTACATAGAACACATAGAAAAAACAAAAAAGCTATGTGTTCTCTGTGTCTATGTGGTAAAAAATTAACCACATAGTTACATAGAACACATAGAAAAAAACAAAAAAGCTATGTGTTCTCTGTGTCTATGTAGTAAAAAATTAACCACATAGTTACATAGAACACATAGAAAAAAACAAAAAAGCTATGTGTTCTCTGTGTCTATGTAGTAAAAAATTAACCACATAGTTACATAGAACACATAGAAAAAAAACTTATGAACATACAACTCTTACAAAACCTCGCCAACTCTCTACAAGGCGAATACGATTGTTACTAAATATTTACGTTTTTTATTATATTTTATTGTAAAACAACTTGAACTTAGTTATTATTGCAAAAATATTTCAAAATAGCGTATGTTGATAGCATTTAAAGTTTCAAACTATCGGTCAATTAGCAAAGAACAAGTAATTAGCCTTGTGCCAGCTTCCAAACAAAAAGATTATCCTACTAATATTATTTCGGTTGGGAAATCTGAAAGTTTGAATGCTATTGCTTTATATGGTGCAAATGCAAGTGGCAAGAGTAATTTATTGAAAGCAATTTCATTATTAGAAAAGTTATTATATCTTTCTCCTCTTGCTAATTCTACTACAAAATTACCTTATTCTCCGTTTTTATTGGAAGAAGGCTATGAAAACTTACCAACAAAATTAGAAATTATCTTTATTGCAGACGAAAATCAATATCGTTATATTGTCGAATATAACCGAACTGCTATTGTTACAGAATACCTTTATCGCAAAAAAACAGGTAGAGAAGTGCTATTATTTGCCCGACAAAATGACGTTATAGAAGTTTCAAGAGGTTTTGAAGGTGCTACAAAACTTATTGATGCAGCCATAGAAGCCACAAGAGATAATGCCCTTTTTCTTTCTATTGCTGATATATTTAATATTAAAGAAGCAAAAAATATTTTTCAATGGTTTAATAAATGTGTATTTATTGATGGTATCAATACGGATAAGGAAGAGTTTGAAACTGTAGAAACTTGGGACGAAGAACCTGAATATCGGGAAAAAATAAAAGAATATTTAGCATTATTAAATTTAGGTTTTATTGATGTTGATGTCAAAGTAAAACAATTTGAGGAAAGTGATTTGCCAACTAATTTAGACGAAAATATCAAGAATAAATTATTACCAAAACTTACAAATAGCAAAGGTTATAAGCCTGTTACAACACATTTTGTATATGATAAAAATGGCAATAAAACCACAAAAACGGTTTCGTGGGATATGAAAGAGGAGTCTCAAGGCACACAAAAAGCATTTCATTTAAGCAGTCCTATTTTGAAAACTCTTATTTTGGGTGGTGTGTTAATTATTGACGAAATTGAGGCAAAAATGCACCCAATGATGACGATAAATACCATAAATTTGTTTTTAAATAAAGAAACAAATCCAAATCAAGCACAAATTATTTTTGCTACTCACGATACAAATTTATTAACTTACGCAAACTTACGCCGAGACCAAATAAATTTTGTGGAAAAAAACAACTGTGAGGCAACAGAAGTTTATTCTTTGTCAGATTTCAAATATTTTAATGAAACAGAACAAAAAGAATATGCTGAAAGAATTGATGCCGATAAAGAAAAAAGATATTTAGAAGGTCGTTATGGTGCAATACCTGTTTTAGGCTCTTTCACTGCAAAAATAGATAAATGGTATGGCAAAAAAAGGTAAAATAATAACGACTATCCCCAAACAAGAAACGGAGGAAATCAGGCCTATTCGTTGGAGAGGTTACAAGCAATTTTTCTTAATTGTTTGCGAAGACCAAGCAACAGAACCTGCATATTTTGCACAATTCAAAGAAATTTTCGATAAAATAACCAAAGAAACTATTTTTGTAAAGCCCGTAGGTACAGGAAAATCCCCCAAAGGTGTAGTAGAGCAAGCAATTATTGAACGTGAAAAGCTAAAAGCTGAGGCTTACAAAGATATTGATTATGTTTGGGCAGTATTTGACAAAGATGACGCAGATAAAAATGCAACAACTATCCATAATTTTGAAACTGCTTTTGAGATAGCTAAAAATGAAAATATACAAATAGCTTATAGCAATGAAGTTTTTGAATTGTGGTTACTCTTGCATTTGACAAATGTGAGTGCTAAAAATGTAATTCCACGCAAAGAAATTTATAATTTGTTGGAAACAGCCATAAAAAATAGTGGAACTTTGTATGAAAACTTTGTTTACGAACACGGTAATGTTAATATTATTACAATCATTTCTCAAATAGGTAATGAAGAACAAGCTATTAAAAAAGCCGAAAAATTGTATGAATTGCAAAAACATAAAACAGCAATAGAAGCAAATCCAAGCACACAAGTTCATTTACTTGTAAAAGAATTAAGGGCGTGGATTGGGTTTTACAGTACTTAATTTAGGTTTAATGATAGAAAATATAGCAAAAAAATGAACATACAACTCTTACAAAACCTCGCCAACTCTCTACAAGGCGAATTTTATTATGACCAAACAATGCGTACACTTTACGCAACAGATGCGTCTGCATACAGAGAAATGCCTTTGGCGGTTGCTTTGCCAAAAACGGAAGACGATATTCTAAAACTCATCAACTTTGCAAGGGAACACAAAACTTCGCTAATTCCTCGCACTGCGGGAACTTCCTTAGCTGGGCAGGTTGTGGGCAAAGGAATTGTGGTTGATGTATCTAAATATTTTAATAAAATATTGGAAATCAATGAGAAAGAGAATTGGGTAAAAGTGCAACCTGGGGTAATTCGTGATGAATTAAATATGTATTTATCGCAATTTGACAAGTATTTTGGACCCGAAACCTCAACCGCAAATCGGGCAATGATTGGTGGTATGGTTGGCAATAATTCTTGTGGCTCAAATTCGGTGGTTTATGGCAGCACACGAGAACATACTTTGGAAGTTACAGGGTTTTTGAGTGATGGAACAAAAACGACATTTAGCCCCCTAACCCCCTACAGGGGGAATAACTCCCCATTGCAGGGGGCTGAGAGGCTTACTCCCCCTGTAGGGGGCTGGGGGGCTGGACTTTTGGGTGAAATTTATGCTAATATGTTTTACATTCTCTCTAACCCTGAAAATCAAGCCGAAATTCGCAAAGAGTTTCCAAAATCTTCTATTCCTCGTAGAAATACGGGTTATGCTATTGATTTATTGCTCGAAACGAAACCTTTTACGCCTGAAAGTACAGAAGAATTTAATTTGGCAAAGTTGATTTGTGGCTCGGAGGGAACTTTAATGTTTTTGACTGAAATTAAACTGAATATTGTTCCAAAACCGCCAAAAAATGCAGCTTTGCTGTGTATTCATTGCCATTCGATAGACGAAAGTTTGCGAGCAAATTTGGTTGCTTTAAAATATAATCCTTCGGCTTGCGAATTGATAGACCATTATATTTTGGAATGTACAAAAACTAATCGGGAACAGTTGCAAAACCGTTTTTTTGTGGAGGGAGACCCGCAAGCATTGTTGGTAGTGGAAATTGCAAAAGATGACAAAGCCGAAGTAGAAAAAATTATGGCGGACTTAATTGCAGACCTTAAAGCCAATAATTTTGGTTATCACTATCCAATTTTATGGGGTGAGGACTGCAAAAAAGTGTGGACTTTGCGAAAAGCAGGCTTGGGTTTGTTGTCAAATATCAAAGGTGATGCAAAACCTGTTTGTGTGGTCGAAGATACGGCGGTAGATGTGCAAGATTTGCCTGAATATATCAGAGAATTTAACGAGATTTTGAAAAAGCACAATATGTATTCCGTACACTATGCACACGCAGGAAGTGGCGAATTGCATTTGCGACCTATTATTAACCTCAAAACCGAAGAAGGAAACCAACAATTTAGAACTATTGCTACCGAAGTTGCCCATTTGGTGAAGAAATATAAAGGTTCTTTGAGTGGAGAACACGGAGATGGTCGTTTGCGTGGAGAGTTTATTCCTTTAATGATTGGACAAAAAAACTATGAGTTGATTAAGCAAATCAAACAAGTTTGGGATAAGGATAACATTTTTAACCCAAATAAAATTGTGGATACGCCACCAATGAATGAAAGTTTGCGGTATAATCCAAAAAATTACGCTGTCGCAAAACCAAATATTGCACCTAAAAAAGAACAAACCATTTTCAATTTTGACGATGGAATGTTGCGTGCTACTGAACTTTGTAATGGTTCGGGAGATTGTCGCAAAACGGAATTATCGGGTGGCACAATGTGTCCAAGTTTTATGGCAACACGCAATGAAAAAGATACTACACGAGCAAGGGCAAATATTTTAAGAGAATATTTAACACATTCTGAAAGTGGAGAAACCAACTTGTCAAGTCCACTAAACTTGTCAAGTCTTAAAGACTTGACAAGTTTAACGAGTATGGAGGAAGTAAAAGAGGTTATGGATTTGTGTTTGAGTTGCAAAGGTTGTAAATCTGAATGTCCGAGTAATGTAGATTTGGCGAAATTGAAAGCTGAATTTATGCACCATTATTACGAAAAAAATGGTGTGCCTTTGCGTAGCCAATTGATTGCAAATTTTACAGCTTCACAAGAATTGGCAATGACTATGCCACGTTTGTATAACTTCTTGATAACCAATAGTTTTACGTCAAATATTATTAAAGGAATTTCGGGTTTTGCAACAAAAAGAAGTATGCCGAAAGTCTATAAAACGACTTTGAAAAAATGGTTTAAAGACCAAATGCCAAGCCCCCTAACCCCCGAAGGGGGAACTGTAGCCCCCCAGCCCCCAAAGGGGGAGTTTGACGCATTTACGTCAGTCCCCCCTTCGGGGGTTAGGGGGCTTACGCCTGTGGGGCTTGGCACTGTTTACCTTTTTGCAGACGAATTTACCAATTACAATGATGTAGAAATGGGAATTACTGCCATAAAATTATTGCAAAAATTGGGTTATGAAGTCATTATTCCTACTCACGTTGAAAGTGGTCGTACTTATTTGTCTAAGGGTTTGTTGAAAGATGCAAAGAAACTTGCCATAGAAAATGTTGAGTTATTGAAAGATAAAATTACAGACGAAACTCCTTTGATTGGTTTAGAACCTTCGGCAATTTTGACGTTTAGAGATGAATATTTGGATTTGGTGAATGATTATCAAAAGCCTGATGCTCAACGAATTGCAAAAAATGCGTTGCTGATTGATGAGTTTTTGGCTCGTGAAATTGACAAAGGAAATATCACAAAAGCACAGTTTACGACTGAAAAAAGGTTGATAAAACTGCACGGACATTGCCACCAAAAAGCCTTAGCAAGTTTGACACCAACTAAAAAAGTGTTGGAATTTCCGCAAAATTATGAGGTGCATTTAATCCGTTCTGGTTGCTGCGGAATGGCGGGAAGTTTTGGCTACGAAAAAGAACATTATGAGGTGTCGATGCAAGTTGGCGAATTGGTGCTGTTTCCAACGGTGAGGCAACAACCTGAAAACGTGATTATTGCAGCCAACGGCACAAGTTGCAGACACCAAATTAAAGACGGAACTGGTCGGGTGGCGAAGCATTTGGTGGAGATTTTGTGGGAGGCAATAAAATAATTGTGTAAAGTTGTAATCTTGCGAAAAGATTACAACTTTGCTAAATAAATTGCAATAAAATTAATTTGTGATAATTCTATGAAAAAAACTATTTATTTGATAACACTATTTTTTGCCATTCAACTGCAATGTCATAGCCAAAATGTTTTGCCCTATTACAAAAATAACAAAATAGGCATTATTGATACAACAGGCAAGGTGTTAATTCCTCCAAAATTTTACCAAATAGGTGAATTTGTAAATGGACTTGCTCCTGCACGTTTGCAAGGAACTTATGGTTATATTGACTTGACTGGCAATTATGTTATTCCGCCTATTTATGACTTTGGCGACCCTTTTAGTGAGGGCATAGCAAGAGTTTGGCTAGATGGAAAACCTTTTTTGATTAATGAAAAAGGGCAAAGACTCACTGTATTTGATAAGTTTGATGGTGTAGGAGATTTTAAAAATGGCATAGCAAGCATACATATACAAAAGGGAGCATCACGTTTAATGGGTTTGATAGGCAAGACAGGAAATATAATTTTTCCACCTATCTATGAAACTATTGAGCAAAGAACAGATAGCTTATATATCGTTACAAAAGATAAACAAAAGGCTTTGATAAAAAAAAAGCATGAAATTATCGTACCTTTTGGCAAATACAGAGATATATACATCAGTAGCTTTAATGATGAATATGCCTATGTAAGTTATTGTGCGAATAAAAAAGAAGGTAGAGATTGTGGTACTTGGGAAGGATTTATAGATATGCAAGGCAAAGAAGTTTTTATGAAACAATGGGCAGATAGCAGCAGTATTCCTTATTATTCTCGTTATATTCAAGAAGGCTTAATAAAGTTTGATATAGAAAAAAAGAAATCAAAAAATGACAAAGATGAGTGGCAAATCTTTGTAAATCTTCACAATGAAAAAATAATTGATAATCCTGCTTACAGAGAAATTGGAAACTTTCGTTTTGGGAAAACTTTTGCTAGAACCTATTTTGAATATAAAAAAGGATTAACAGAAAAACGTTTTATTCTCATAGACAAGCAAGGTAAACAAGTGGGCAGTAATTACTTTGAAGATGTTGAGGACAGTTATTTGGGTGGCAATTACTTTGATGAAAATGGATTGGCGATTGTTCGGAAAGATTGGTTGCAGAACATTATAGATACAGCAGGAAATCTGATTTCAACACCTCAATTTTGGGATTTTGACAAATCAGGTTTTCATAATGGTTATCTCAAAATAAGAAAATCAGATGAAACCGTAAAGGAAAAAATAAAAATAGTGGATAATACAACTGATACCGTTTACCATTATCAACCAGAAAGATACATTACCATTCATGATATAACTACTATTGACACTGTAAGAGGCGAAAAGTTAGATGCTTTATTCGTAAAATTAGATAAAAGACTTGATAGTGCTTTTGCAGATGGTGAAAAATATGAGCAACAATACGACTGGGGAATTATAGATACCAAAGGAAAATGGATTGTAGAACCAAAGTTTGCTAATATTCAAGATACTAATATTCCTAGTATTTGGATTGCCCAGCAAAAAGATAAAATTGGTTATATCAATTCAAGAGGTAAATTTATTTGGTCAATGGAAGACAATAAAGTGAGTAAAAATAGAAAATTAGATACATTGAATCTTGATTACAAAGATGATGCGTATTATTCTGCGTATGATGATAAGCAAGAACAGGAATATAACGGTTGGTCGAAATCTAATAATCTACCAAATAAAATACATTACGAAACCACTACTACTGATGTTTCTATCTTTATAGATTTGACTAAAGTAGATACTCTACAAAATTAAGCGTATTACTCATTTCAAGTGGCTAATAAAACAAAAGATATAGTCTATTTTGATGCCGAAGACAGTAGATTACCAATTGTTTTAGAGGCAAAAAATGCGAAAGGGGAGTGGGTGCAAGTCCAAGATTATCCACATAGTTGGTGTGGCAATAGTTATCACAAATTACAATTAGCCCCAACAGAAGGGTGGAGTTTTAAAGTGCCTCTTTATCAAGGAGTTATAAAAACTAAGTTTCGTTTAGCTATAGAAATAGCAAAGCCAGAGGGAAAAAAAACTAAATCAAAAATTGTTTATAGCAATGAATATGAAGGAAGTATAAACCCTGCACAATTTTGGCGTTTGGCAGAAAGGTTTTCCACAAATATTATGAGTCCATATTAAAAATATTATTGCAACCAATGGCACAAGTTGCAGACACCAAATTAAAGACGGAACTGGTCGGGTGGCGAAGCATTTGGTGGAGATTTTGTGGGAGGCAATAAAATAATTGTGTA
>JBIKRY010000284.1:0-6160 GCA_044348925.1 Bernardetiaceae bacterium | reverse complement strand
TATAGTTCTGCTATAAAGTAAGGACTTTTTTTAGGGATAAAACTTTTTCGCATAAAATATTAACTTGCTTTAAATTATAGAAATATCAAAAATTGACCATTGAATTGCCAAAGTGGGAATTGCTGATTTATTATATATTTTACTTGTAACTTGTTGATTATCAATAAAGTAATCCGTAGTTCACGTTAGATATAGGTTATCTTCAGCAAAATTTCAGAACCTACCTTATCTATAAGGCATCTAATTAATTTTGATGCAGACAACCTATACAAAACTATGATTAGCAAAATAAAATTATTTCTGTCTAAACCAGTTTAGAGCTTCTTGCATATTTTCTACATTTTTGATGAGAAAACCATTTTCTACTTTTTCTTGCCAAAAATCTGTAGATAACTGTGAAAAAATATCTTCTGAAGTAATATTAGCTAAATACAAAATACCATATTCTTGTTCTTTTGGCACTAAATAGTTGGTAATGTATGCAAAATCTTCCTCTGAGAAAGCATCTCTACATTTTTTTACATCTACAATATGTTTAGTAATCTTATGCTGCTTAACAAAATCTAAAAAAAGTTCTAAGCTATTTCGCATAGATTGGCTTTCTTCAGGGGTGCAAAAAAAAGTGAGCCATTCGTGAATTGTACAATTTTCTTCTTGATTGTAAAAACACTTTACAATACTTGGGGTTTCTGAAATTAGTAGCATGTTGTGTATATTTAGTAGTGTAGTATCATTGTAGTTCAAAACCCATAAACAGAATATCGTCTCTTTGTTCTTCTATTTGTTTGTGTACCTGCATAGAAGACAAAAGCACTTGTTGTTGTTCTGCTGCTGTTTTTTGATAATTTGCTAATAAAATTTCTTTCAATTTATTTTCTCCAAATCTTTTCCTATCCACGTCATTTTGGTCTGTCAAACCATCAGTACCTGCATAAATCCACGTATTTTTTTTCACTAATATTTGTTCTTGTCCAAAAACAACCTCGTTTTTGCTATTGCCTCCTATTCCTTTTCTTGTGCCTTTCAATTCGGTAAGTTGCTCATTTTCAATAACATAAATAGACCTTTTAGCCCCAGCAAACTCTATTTGGTATTGTTCTGTATTTGCTTGTTTTTCTATACACAACACAGACATATCCATACCATAACTGTTTTTAGTTTCATTTTGTCGTAATACAAGTTGTATTTCTTGGTGTAGTTTTTGCAATATTTCGGCGGGTGCATAGATATTAGATAGTATAATAATTTTATCCAACAAAGTATTGGCTATTAAAGTCATAAAAGCACCTGCAACGCCATGTCCTGTACAATCTACTACTGCCAAAATTGTCTTGCTTGCATGGGTATGCAACCACCAAAAATCTCCCGAAACAATATCTTTCGGTTGATAAATTACAAAATGATTGCCTAATATAGTTTGCATTTTTTCTGTATAGGGCAGAATAGCTTGTTGAATTAATAAAGCTGCTTGAATACTACTTTTAATTT
Source organism: Bernardetiaceae bacterium (assembly GCA_044348925.1). Classification (GTDB taxonomy): domain Bacteria; phylum Bacteroidota; class Bacteroidia; order Cytophagales; family Thermoflexibacteraceae; genus JAAFKA01. The sequence continues at coordinate 4,672 of JBIKRY010000284.1, read as the reverse complement.
TATTGTTTTTGAATTTTAACTCACTATATTGTTTTTCTATAAATTCTCTTTGTGCCAATAGTTCTTCTTGTGCTTGTTGTAATTCTTCGTTTTGTACCAAAATTTCGGCATTACTAAGTTCTAAAAGATGTTTTTGTTGTTGTAATTCACTTTCTTTGAGTTTTATTTTCTCGTATGCTTTTGCCAAAATCTGCTCATTGGCAGCCATTTTTTTGTTATTTTTTTCTAAATTTATTTTTTGATTTTCTATAAATTCTCTTTGTGCCAACAATTCTTCTTGCGTTTGTTGTAATTCTTCGTTTTGTGTCAAAATTTCGGCATTTGTAACCTCTAACAAGATTTTTTGTTCTTGTACTTCTTTTTCCTTTCCTTTTATTTTCTCGTATGCTTTTAGCAAAATTTGTTCATTGGCAGCCATTTTTTTATTTACTTTTTCTAAAGACTGCTTTTGATTTTCTATAAATTCTCTTTGTGCCAACAATTCTTCTTGCGTTTGTTGTAATTCTTCGTTTTGTGTCAAAATTTCGGCATAAGACTCTGAAGAAAACAGTTGTTCGTTAGCAATATTTTTCTGCATTTCTTTAATATAATTATCTTTCTCTACTAAAGTTTGCGTTAATATTGCTATTTGTTGCTGTAGAATTTCTATTTGTTGATTTTGAGAAGACATTGTTAATAGAATAATTAAGTAAAATATTGTGAAATAGATAGCAATACAAGTGCCATTTTTTATAAGTAACTGAAAATCAAATAGTTATGTTTATTAAATGAAATTATGTAACTAATTGATAATCAAGACTTTCCAAGTCTCGACCCGCAGTAGAATTGTTGGAAAGTTTAAAAATGGCACTTATATTGAGATAGCATAGAGTTTTTTTAAGCTATATGCTTAGATACTTTTAAATAGTTGATTTTTAAGCATTATGTTATTATGAGTCAAATAAATATACTAAAATTAGTTGTAAAACCTATAAAGTACAGTTTTTAGGCTATCAGCCAATTCCAAGCTGTTTCTCTATCCTCAAAATATTTTGTGGTTAGTTTACTTCCTTGTTCTTCGTCCATTGTTTGCTCAATAGAAAGTTGGGTAATCAATTCTTTACTTACCACAAAAGCCACTTTTTCTAAACCTGTTTGTATAATTGGAATTAAAATATGTTCATTTGTCCAAGTTTGTAATTCAGGGGTAATCGGAAAAACCATTTCTCTGGTATCTGCAACAAATCTTTTCGGTTTGTTTTGTAGAATAATATCCAAAAAAGCCAAAGATTCAGCTTGATATTCTTCTTCTTCCATACTTGCTGTGGCAGGCAACCAAATATTTTCGTGAATATGATGCTCGGCAAAATATTTTACTTGCAAAAAACGACTTTCATAAACTTTCATAGGTTTATCTTAATATTTTAGGTATAGTAAATAGTGTAGTTAGTGTACTAAAATTTTAGCGTAAATATATACTTATTTTGCAAAATTTCTAAAAATCATGTCCAAAACTCAAATAAAATATAGGTTTTGTTGCCGAAATATTATCTTCTACGCCCCAAGCAAAATCTCCACGCAAGTGAAATCCTAAAAGCATAGTTCGAAGACCAGCACCATAGCCCATCAAAAATGGGTTTTTAAAGTTATACACTTTTGCATAGAAAGGATTGCCAACTACCGAAAATTCTGTAAAATTTAAGGCATTATCTCTACTAAATGGATTATAGCCATTCCAAGCAGTACCAATATCATAGAAACCAACAAATTGCAAATTTTTAATAAAATTAGAGGTAATATTTCCACGCGAAAGGTAATTTAATACGGGGATTCGTAGTTCCAAATTCATTAAAAAAGCACCATCTCCCGATAATCTATTATAATTAAAACCTCGTAATGGCATTAAATAAGGCGTAAATAACATATCTGAATAATTGCGGGTAGCTGCCTCCACCGTTGGAGATTCGTCATAATATAAGGGACTCGTAGAGCTAAAGGCATCAGACTTGTTAAATATCCAATTTTCTACCCCACCTACTCTATACGATTTGCGTGCTGTACCCAAAAACTGTCCATACATTATCCGCCCTGCAAATAATAATTTTTTGCCAAGTTGTCTATAGTATTTAGCTTCTGCATAAATATTTCCAAAACTTTTATTCTCTTTATTCAAACCTGTATAGTTTTCGTAACTAATTTTTGCTTTCAAACCATCTGCCACATTAGGAGCTGGAATAATTACATTATCAAAAGTATAACTTATACCAAAACCACCATAATACACTTCTTCTTGTGCTACTTTTAAGAAAGTAGAACTAACCAAACTACTTGTGGTTGCAAAAGTCGTATTGGCTGCAAATACTGTTCCTGTTACACGTTGGCGTGTATCTATAGCATAAGATACCGATGCTTGTGCCTTATTGAGGGCATATCGTTGCAAAAAACTCTGTTGTACGCCTGATATGCTGTAGGTTTGTCTATCAAAACGGAAACGGTAGTCAAGACGTTTTCGCAAATATTGGTAATCTAAAAAATAATTGGTATTTGGCGTAGATAAATTGACCAATACGCCTACGCCCAAATTAAAACGGTGATTTTCAAATAATTCTACAATACCTGTCTGTAGTTGTAAGGTTGCACCCCGCAAAAAGCCTACTTTATCAGGAACTAAAGCATATCGTGGGTCAATAATCATGGTAGAAGTAATATTTTCTGCTGAAAATCTATTGGTATATTTTTCGGGTTTGGAAAGTTCTACGCTTTCTGGTTTGCGTTTAAAACCTTCGACTTCAGTGGGTTTGTAGCCTTCCAATAATTTCTTTTTCTTTGTTTTTTCGGGACTTTTCAGGTCAAATACATAATTATCTGTGTCAATATTATAAGGATTTACGCCTTCTATACTGTCTTTTTTTGTATTTTGGGTTGTTTGGGGAGTATTTTTATCATTTTCTTGTCTTTTTTGACGTAGTAATGCTAATTGTTTGAGGTCTATTTTTTGTTGTCTTATGGTTTTGCTTGTAAAAACAGAGAGAGATGTTACATCAAAATTATTCATTAAAAATAATTCCTCCTTTCCTTTGTGCAACATACTAAATACAAAACGGTTGTTATTAAAATCATAACGGTCTATGCTATGTTCAAAACCTGTAATTTGTTTGCTTACGCCTGTGGTCAAATCATAGCCAAATAGATGCACAATGCCACGTTGGTTACTCAAAAATAAAATTAAATGTTCGTTGGCAGCCAATGGATTGGTGTCTTTACTTAAGGTATTGGTAAGGCGTTGCAAAATATCTTTATTGCTTGGTTTGTAGATAAAAATACTAAACTTATCCGAAATATCAGACAAAGTACCTTTTTTGGCAATAGCTATGGTATCATTGGTACGGTTAGAGGCAAATACAATTTCGTTAGATTTTTTGAGAAATGTAGGACTAATATCATCAAAAATATCATTTGTCAGTTGTTTAACAGTTTGATTTTCAATAGAATAGGTATAAATATCATTTTGTCCTTCTTTTTCGGCACTAAATACTAAATTTTTTCCGTCATCCGAACTTGCAAAAGATTGAATATGTGCAAATGGTAATTCTTTTGCACTAAGTTTTTGTGTTTTTGTGTCGTAGAACCATAATTTTAAGATGCCTTTTTGGTAGCCAATAATTGCTAATTCTGTTTCATTTCGCCAAGTTAGCAAAGGAATATTTGCATCTATAGCTTGTTGTGTAGTACGATAGCCTCCTTTAAATACAGTTGTTTCTTTGCCATTTTGCAGATTTCGGATTTTAATTTTGTATGCTCCTTTGTTATTTTCCGAAAAAGCTAATAAATTTTGTGCCGTATTGATTTGCAAATGGTTTAGTTCCAAATCTCTTTTATTTTGTCTTAACATTTGTGCTGTTGGCACTGCGGTATGTTCATTGCTTATGCTATTGGTTTGGTCTATATAAAACTTTTTCCAATCTGTGGTAAATCTATTGTAGGAAACTCCTATGGTGTTTTGTACGCCACTTTCTGCATTTCTTACTATTCTGGTTAGGTTTAAAATATTTGCAATGCTTTGTTTGCCATACTCTTCGGCAATATAATTCCACATGGAATGCCCAATAAACTGTGCATCTAAACCTTGATAACTATCTATGTTTTTTAATTTGCGATATTTCAGCATATCACGCATATAATTATCCAATTCTACAGTCCAACCTTCTGCCAAATATTGTGTTACACCTGCAATATACCAATCGGGCAAAGTCAAAAGATAGGCACTTTTTAGAGTTTCTTTCAAATTACCGCCATACATCATCTCAAAAACTAAAGCACTTGCAATACTTCTATTCAATTCTTTTTGAAAACTTGCTTTGTCGCCTGTAAAAGCTAATTCAATTTGGGGGCTAAAAAACTTAGTTTGCCCACCTACAGAATAGCCTTGTGCATCGATGCCTACATTACTTTGTTGCAAATCTGCTACAGAATTATAAATAAAAATTTTTACCTTACTATATGGGGAGTATCCTACCAAATCTGTCATTCTGGTAAAATCTGCTTCGCCATATCCTGCTGCCATTTTTGCAATAGGCTCACCACCTGCATAAAAATACAGTTCAAAGTTTTGACTTGTTAGCACATACCAATCAAATTTTTTATATTGAATACGATTTTTGCCATATTCCACTTGATTTAAAACAGTTTGTGC
>JBIKRY010000043.1:0-20653 GCA_044348925.1 Bernardetiaceae bacterium | reverse complement strand
AGGCGAAACCGCAGACCTTGGCGACTTAGTACGGACTATTATTGTCGATAGCACCGTTACTGCACGTATGAAACGAAGTGAAGTGATTTCTAACGACAATATTCGAGCTGGAAATGTGATTGTTGGATTAGCCTCGTTTGGACAAGCCACTTACGAAAATTGTTACAACGGTGGTATGGGTAGCAACGGTTTGACTTCGGCAAGGCATGATGTTTTTAGCAAAATATTTGCAAAAAAATATCCTGAAAGTTTTGACGCACAAGTTCCAGAAAGTGTAGTATATTCGGGTAGCCGAACTCTTACCGAAAAGTACAAAGATTTGCCTCTTACGATTGGGCAGTTGGTATTGTCGCCAACTCGAACATACGCACCAATTATCAAGGCTGTTTTGGCAGAACATAGGCAAAAAGTTTGTGGAATGGTGCATTGTAGTGGCGGTGGACAAACAAAAGTCTTACATTTTATAGACAATTTGCATATTATCAAAGATAATTTATTTACCTTACCACCATTATTTGAGCTTATTCAAGCCGAAAGTAATACAAGTTGGCAAGAAATGTATAAAGTTTTTAATATGGGGCATCGAATGGAAATTTATACAGACGAAAATACCGCAAAAGAAATTATTGCGATTGCAGAGAGTTTTGCTGTAGAAGCAAAAATAATAGGCAGAGTTGAAAAAAGTGATACAAAAAAATTGACTATTCAATCAGAATTTGGCAATTTTATGTATGCGTAGAAATAAGTAAGGCAAGTTGTGAAGTCCACATTACACTTTTATACTACATAAACTCTATCATGCTATATATTTTTTTCGTAACTGTTTAGGTATTTGATTTTTTTACGTTGGCAATGGTGCTTTTCGCATCTTGACAAGCGTAAAAAAGTGTTGCCAACGTACCTAAACAGTTACTTTTTTTCTATTTATTACTATGCAATTAGACGATTTTAGAAATTTTTGTTTGGCACAAAAAGGAGTAACCGAATCTCTGCCTTTTGATGCCGATACGTTGGTGTTTAAGGTAATGGACAAAATTTTTGCTATTACCAATCTAACAGATTTTGGGAGTATTAACCTAAAATGTAATCCAGAAATGGCATTGGAATTGCGTGAGAGATACGAAGCAGTAGAGGCAGGATACCACATGAACAAAAAACATTGGAATACTATTTTTGTGCAAAAAGATATGCCCGATAAAGAAATTTTGCAATGGACATTACATTCCTACCAGCTTATTGTGGATAAATTACCCAAAAAACAACGAGAACAATTAGCAAATCTATGAAACGAATCTATTATATTTTGCCATTTTTTTTGCTTCTATATTGCCAATATGCAATGGGCAAAAATATAGATAGAAAAAGTCTTGTGTACTTGGCAGAAGGTTTGGTAATTAATGAGGATAATGGACAGGCAATAGCAGACGTTAATATTTTGGTAAGCAATGAAGTGGACAAAGAAACTTTTAAGGTAAAAACAAATGCCGAAGGTAAATTTGAATTATTATTACAAGCTAATCGTATCTATCAAATTCGTGCCAGCCATTCCCGTTTTTTAACAGCACGAAATTATCGTATAGAAACTGTAGAATATGTAAAATTATATCCAATTACGATTCCACTGAAAGAAATTTTTTTGGGCAAAGCAGTATTGGTAGAAAAAATAAACTTTGAAGTCAATGATACTACTTTTACCAAAAAAACCTACCCAGCATTAGTAATTTTCTATGAAATATTATCTAACAATCCGCAAATTGTGGTGGAGATAGCCGTACATACAGATTCGCGTGGCAATGATGATTATAATTTGCAATTATCTCAACAACGTGCAGCCTACATTGTGCAATATTTGATAAAAAAAGGCATTGCTACAGAAAGACTACAAAGCAAAGGCTATGGCGAAACACATTTGGTCAATCATTGTGCAAATGGCGTAAAATGTGGCGGTGCAGACCACGAAGCAAACAGACGAGTTGAATTTGTGGTAGTGAATTTTGTGGAATGAGTAGCTAAGTAATAAGACACAATAAAAGTACATCTGCCTTCAGGCGAATGTACTTTTATTGTGTCTTATTACTTAGTAGAATAAATTTTCCAATCTTTGCTGTTAAAAAAATAAATATATGTATAGGTATTGTAAAAAATTTATAATTTTACGGTATGCAAAAAGAAGTTATCAAAACAAACAATATAGCACGTAGCTATCAAATGGGTGAGGAGGTAATTCATGCCCTAAAATCTGTGTCCATTACTATTTATCGAGGCGAATATGTTGCTTTTATGGGACCTTCAGGCTCTGGCAAATCTACGTTGATGAATATTGTAGGCTGTTTGGATACGCCAAGTGTGGGAGATTATTTTTTGAGTGGCAAAAATGTTAGCCAAATGAATGATGATGAATTGGCAGAAATCCGAAACAAAGAAATTGGTTTTGTGTTCCAAACTTTCAACTTATTGCCTCGTGCTACCTCTTTGGATAATGTAGCTCTGCCTTTGATTTATGCAGGCTATAGCAAATCTGAACGGACTGAAATGGCACAAAAAGCATTAGAAAGTGTAGGTTTGGGCAACCGTGCCAAACATAGACCGAATGAACTTTCGGGTGGGCAACGCCAACGGGTGGCTATTGCACGAGCATTGGTAAACAAACCAAGTATTATCTTAGCTGATGAGCCAACAGGGAATTTGGACAGCAAAACATCACACGAAATTATGGACTTATTCGAGCAGTTATACCAAAAAGGAAATACGATTATTATGGTAACTCACGAGGAAGATATTGCAAAATATGCCCATAGAATAATCCGTTTGCGTGATGGTTTGGTAGAGTCGGATAAAGAAAACCCAAGATAAATGAAATTTGTTGTATCCATTCCAGGGCTTGCACATACCATTCCCATGAATAAATTTGTGCCGCAATCTCTACGAGCATTGGGACACGAAGTGCTTGTTTATAATCATGAAAGAGATAATTTTGTTGAAAAAATACGGCAAAAACTATCCCATTCGGCTTTTATTGCCTATAAAAATGAACAATTATTGGCATTGTTAGACAAAGAAAAACCAGACGTTTTTTTCAGTATTTATGGTCGTACCCAAACGGCTCAAACCATTGAAGCCATAAAAAAACGCAATATTTTGACAGCTTCGTGGTGGTTGAATGACCCTTTTGAGTTGGGTTTTCAATTAGCACCTGCCTCGACTTACGATTATTATTTTTCTAATAGCCTTTATACACAAGACGCATATCGTAGCAAAGGCGTGAGCAATATTCATTTTTTGCCTGTCGGGATAGACACACATATCCATAAGCCTGCTAAAGATACACAACAAAATAAACTGTATGAAGTGTTATTTGCGGGTGATTTTCACCCAATTAGAGAAAAAATACTTGCTACTTTAGTTAGAAATAATATTCCTGTATCTATTATGGGACCTTGGAATAAAAAAAGTATGCAAGAGAATGCCTTATTGAGTCCGCATTTTATTAGAGAAAGACGTTTTTTTTCGCCACAAGAAATGGTGCAGGCTTTTCAACAAAGCAAAATTGTGTTAAACATTCATTCGTGGTTGGGCAGATATGATTATGGCACTAACCCACGATTGTTTGAAACCAATGGTTGTGCTGCTTTTCAAATTTCGGATACCAAAAAAGAAATTCCCTTACTTTTTGAGCCAAATAAAGAGATAGTTTTATATAACAACCCTGAAGAATTGATAGAACAAATTACTTATTATCTGCAACATAACGACAAAAGAGAACAAATTGCACAAGCAGGTTATTTGCGGGCTACTGAAGAACATACCTATCTAAAACGTATGGAACAAATGCTTGCGGTGCTAACAAAATAAGATGGATAGCCATCTTATTTGCCAAAAATTTTGGTAGCCAAATTTTTGTATCAAAAATAAGATGAACTACAGATTAAGCTATTGCTAAGCAATAAGTTACAAGTAAAATGTAGAACTATTTTCAGATTTTATTATACGTAGATTCAACATTTGGAAAGTTTAAAAACTTTCCAAATGGTAGAAACTTATTACGTCTGTATTACCTCTCCATATTATACCTTTTCGTAATTGGCGAATGATTTGCAGGCTATTTTAACACAAACCTAATAACTATTTCAAAACTATTTTCTTCATAAATCAAATCTTTGCCGTACTTATCTTTAATAAAAATCAAGTAGTTATTTTATCCTTAATTCCTTCCAAAATAGCTTTTAATAACAGCACATATTTTTCATATTCTTCACTATTTCCCATAGCAACTGCTAACTGACTAATTTTACTCGTTGTGTGAGTAGTTAAAATTTGTATAATATGAGTTTTCAATATTTCATTTTCGGCAAAAATAGGTGCAATCAGCCTGCCTAAAACCCTTGCAGAACAAACTTGTTTATCAAAATTATCATCAATTAAATCAAAATGTTCGTCAAAAATCACATTGTCTTGTATGTCAAAATAGTTCTCTAAAATAAAAGCCAAATCTTTTGCATCTCTTGCTCTGTGTTCTGGTCTGTCATTCCAAGATATTAATTTTAGAACAACAATAAGCTCTAAATTTGTAGCTTTAAATTCCAAATTATTTTCAGTGCTAATTATAGAACTATTTTTGTAGGCTTCTTGCAAACCAAGTGTAGAAATAGATTTAAAATTGTCTGTTTTGCTCCATACATCATAATTTTCTGCTTGCTCTATTTTTCCAAAAGGTATCATATCAACAGGAATACGATTTTGGAATAATAAACGAAACTTATTTTGTGTGCTTACAAAACCTTCTTTATCAATCAAATAAGTAACTAACTCCTCATATTCTGTATATTTTGAGAGTAAAATAGCTAAATCTATATCTTTTGTGGCTCTTTGTGTGCGAATATCGTGCAGATGTGTAGTCCAAATATCTCTTGCAAATGCACCTAACAGAAAAAAGTCAATTCCAAAAAACTGAAATCCTCGTTGCAAAGCTAAAAACATTTCGTGTAGTCCTTCGGGACTAATTTCTTTCAAAGAAATTTGATAAGTATTTTTCATAAATGATATTAGCGGTTTCTAAATTTCTACTATCCTCTGATAAAACTAACTCTATGTATGCCAGCAAAGGAGGCACGCAATTTTTTTGCGGAAATAAATCTTGCAAGGCTATTGTCCAAAATACATTTTGAATTTCTAAATTGCCTTTTTCATCTGGAACAGCCCTAAATAGTTGGAGTAATTCCTTTCTATCAACGGCTGTGTAAATACTTAATTGTTCTGGTCGTAAATAATTTGTTTGCAAAGCTGCTGCGGGTTCTCCTCCCCAAAAAATGGATTTATTATCAAAATTAAGTTCTTGCCAAGTAGTTAATATACTGTTATTCAGTAACTTATATTTTTTGCTTTGCAATTTTGGTTTTAAATATTCTTGATACCCAATAACAAATTTTTCGAGTAATTTTTTGCGATTTACTAATACTTTTTCGCCATTTTTTAAGGTTATTAAAAAATTATGTTCTTTCAAACTCCTAAAAATTTCACTTAAAGAACCTGTTGCAATACCTGTAAACTCTGCTATTTCTCGATAAGTTTGGTTTAATAAGTTTTCATTGACAAACAAGGCAAATAACAACTTAATACCTGTACTTTGAAAGGCTTTGGGTTTAGTATAAGTTTTTTCTATCTCCATTTTTTTACCTAAAACCATGACAAAAACACTCTCTATTTTTAGATAACTATTACCAACACAGTCTATAAAACAAATATTATTTGCAATCAATTCTTTCGCTATATTTTCCGATATGTAATTGCTAATCAATAAATTAGGAATATTCGTTTTTGATTTATAACGATATAATTCAAATTGGTTTATAATATATTTTGCTGTTGTTTTGTTGATAGTTCCTTTAATTTCTGTTGCTAATAAACTTTCTTTTCCTTTATGATTGATAAATTTTAAGGTGCAGTCTATCAAATTATTAGCTGTTTCTTCCTTGTCTAATAATAAAGTTAAACCTGTATTTTGATGAAATACTTGTATGGCTTTTTCTAAAATATTTTTTTCTATATCAAACATTTGTAGTATTTATAAAAAATGAACAAGTAAAAATAGTGAACAAAAAGATAAAAAACAATTTATTAATAAAACCATTTGGAAAGTTTAAAATTTTCCAAAAGCTAAAAGGCTATACAAATAGCTGTATCACCCCACATTATACCTTTTCATTATTGGCGAATAATTTGCAGCCTCAATATTTATTAAAAAGGATTATTCCAACGCAGTTTGTCTGAATTACTAATCAAATTCATTGTATCTGTAAAGTTTTTATCTTTAAATCCATCATAACCAACAACAATGACATTTAGCAAAATATACTGATTTACTTTTGAAAGATTTATTGTATAGTAATTTTGGTCTTTATTATTGAAAGAAAAATGCCTAAATAAATAATAATATTGCTTATTATATGTTACTAAGAAATCATTTTCACCATAACCTGTACCCCAAAAAAGTTTTTCACTATTATTTTCAAAAATGAGATAACTCTCTTTATAAGTTGGTGAAAAAAGTTCTTTATCATTTTTTCTGTTTCCATTCCAAAAACCTCCTTGTATTTTGACTTTTTCTATTTGCAAATTATTTCCAACAATAACATTAAGAGAACTAAATAAAGCACAATAGATATAGTAAGCAAGAGAGAAGATTATTAATAAGATACAGACTATTAGTATTTTTTTCATAGATTTTTATATTTTCAGTCTTAATAAAACACACCTTTTGGAAAGTTTAAAACTTTCCAAAAGGTAAAAACTTACTACGTCTGTATCACCCCAACATTATACCTTTTCGTAATCGGCGAATGATTTGCGGTCTCAATACACAGAAATTACGACAATTTGTTAATATTTTTCTCAAAAAATGCCTTCAAATTACCCAAACTTTCGTGTTCAAAGTTCCAAAATTCAGGAGTGTAAACTCTTGATTTTTCTTTGGCTAATTCACTACCTTGATAAATTTGGATATAATTGTAAATCTTACTTTTAGTTTGATTATATTCAGCAATAAAATCAGAAAAACTAATACAGTTGCAAAAGGCATCATAACAAGTTATAAATTTTTCAAATTTTTCTTTGTTTGTAATGGCTTGCAATAAGGTTTCAATATCTCCATCTTGGGCATCTTCCACTTTTGTTGTTGATAGATTTGTGGGTAGTAAGAAAATATCCTCAAAAGCAACTTGTATCTCTCTAATTTCTTTTTGCAAATAAGTTAGTCGTGCTTCAAAACCGCCATTATCTTTATTTACATCATCTGTATCAAAAATTAATAACATCTTATAGTCATTGTAGGTATTTAAAATGTCTTTGAAGTAGGCAATTTAGTTACGCCACCTGTGTAAAAAATTATAATTTCAGGTTTTTCAAAAATTTTGATATGCCCACTTATATGTCCCTTAATGTCTTTTGGAGGACTTTTTTCAAATCCTTTTTCTTTTTCATAAAGAGAATATAAATAATCACGAAGAAAGATGGTATCTGCAAGTCCCTCGACTACAATCAATATTTTTTTATCTATCATAGTACACCTCCCCTTATTTCAAGTTCATTATCAACAGAATATTCAATTTCATTATAAGTTCTTGTGTATGATTTAATGGCACCATCTGGCAATGTTCTTAACGTAATTGTGCGTGATAAATCTCTGTAATATTTTGCTCCGCCTTCAAGAGTTTCATCTTGCAAAACCTCTTTAAAATAACTTATACACTCAACATTATGCGTAGTAGCAAAAATCTGCACATCATTTTGTTTGGCAGCTTCTAAAATATATCGCCAAAAAGTTATAAATCTTTGGTGAAAAATTCCTGCATCTACTTCGTCTATCATTAATCTTTTGCCTTTACAAATAGGAATGTGTAGTAAAATTTGCATTAACCGATTAGCACCATCTCCATAAATACTTATGGGTTTCATTGTAACATTGTTGTTTTCTATAATTCCTAAAGTAGTTATTCTGTCATCAATTAACTGTATTTCTAAGTTTTCAATAAGAGGAATAAATAGTTTTAAAGAGTTGATTAACTCATTTTTAATTATTGTATTTGTTTGAAAATATTTATATAGTTTTGCAATACTGCGATTATAGGGAGAACCAAATGGAACAAATGGCATCATAAACCGTTGTCCCATCATAGTTTGGCGACTTCTTATGAGCTTTGCATCTTCGTTTGTTTTTGTTAAAATGTAAGGCTGATTATATTGATTTTCAGAATTTCTTTCATTAAATATTTGTGGGTATTGATTTTCATATTTATCAATAAGATTAGCTAAAAAATCAATAAAAATACTTAATTCTCTTTTAATTTTATCTTTGTAGATAAAAGTTGTTTTAATTTCTTTATCTACTTGAAAATCTTTGTAAAAGTACATTAAATCATTTCTATTTACGCCCATTTTCGCCTCTCCCATTGTGCTTGTCATCAGTTCTTTATGAAACAGAATTGTACGAAGATGTGTAATGTAATTTTCCACAATATTCTCCTCATCAAACAACAACGCCTCTAAAACCGAAGTTTTGCCGACATTATTATCTCCCAAAATCAAATTAAATTGCCCAATATTGTCCATCTCAAAACTTTCAAACCGTTTGAAGTTTTCGACTTTAAAATAAGTAAGGTGTTTTTCGTTCATAATTTTTTTTAATAAATTGCAGGTAAAGAAATAAATAACAAACCTTTCCAACAGTTCCACTGCGAATTTAAAAACTTAGAAAGTCTAATAATTTTCTCCCTATATTTTCCAAATTACAGCCCAAGAAACTGCATAGAGAATGGCAATAAAAAGATTTTGGAACAATACTTAGTTTACTTTTCCAAAGGTCTAAAAGTATATCTCAAAAAAGTGATAAATTCGTTAGTATTATTTTGGAGATAAGCCTTTAATTTTTCTTTTTGTTCTTCGGGCTTAAAATTGCGCAACTGTAAAATTAACTGTTGCTTTGCGTTCTTGCGTGCTTCTGCTAATTTATTATTTTTGCCATTTAGATTTAAGAGTTGTAACGTATAAGTTGCCTTAGGTACATCAATAACGGAAGATTCTACTACACCGTCAGTATCGAAAATAAAATATTCAGAAATATTGGTTACAAGAGTGGGATTTAAAAACAGTATTTCGTCAAAATCGTCATCTTTAAGATGTCCACAATTATTTTTTTTACTATTATCTCCAATTTCGTTAAAGTGATTACCTTCGCAGGAAACTAGCAAATTGGCATAATCAAAAGTTAAAGTAGCTATATCAAGACTTTTAGGTTTAATATGTTCTACATGAGAGGAAACTTCTGTTACCTGTTTTTCACAATAACAACACAAACCAAATTGTTCATTGTCTAAAATATATTTTCTTAAAGTTCTTTTATTAACTGCTAAATATTTATCCCAAGAACCTAAACCTGCGGTATCTGCAAGGAAAAAAGGCGGTGTGGGCGTAGTTTTTCTAATATATTTCATTGGCGAAAAGCAAGTTCAAATTTAATTTCTTGAAAAAAAGATGAGTTTTCACTTTCATATTCTAATAATTGTTGTTTCAAACTTTGGGCTTCTTCTGACTCTAAATTGTTTGTATCCACAAAAACACGATATTTTTTCCGTAAAATTTGCAGTTTCTTAGGAACATACTCACCACCCATAATAGTTTTTACAATGGTATTCAAATCACTATCCAAAGGAGATTCATTAAATTGTTCGGAAGTTGAATTGGTAGCTGTTTCATTTATTTTTGTCAAAACAACTAAATTTTTATAATGTGCAGTGCTAATAATTTGTGGTGAGTGTGTGGCAAGCAAATACTGACTTCCAAAACTCCACTCCTGCAAATTGTCTGCTAATTCGTGTTGCCAAGTTGGGTGCAAGCCCATATCTACCTCGTCCATCAAAATAATAGCATCATTATTTGGCTTATTTTTTAACCATATATATATACTTAATTTTTTTAACTCCCCATGACTTAAATCTTTTGGAGTTAAATTTATTTTTGAGTCTTTTCGTTTAAATGAAACACTTTTAAAGTTTTTATCAACGCTGATTGTTTTGTCAGCAAAAAAATTATTAAGTTCTTCGGTAGTTTTTTTAATTGCATTGCCATAGTTACCTGTTTCTACAACTTGTGCAGTATCTTCGGCTATTGCTTTTTGGAATGCACCAATAATCGAAGAAATAATTGAAAATTCGTAGGTAAACAAACCAGTTAAATTTTTCTGACATTCTTTTACTGCATTTTCATACGTGCTATATGTATATTTTTCATTATCAAATAATCGAGAAAGTTCTTTATCTGACAAAAATTGTAACACTTGTGTATTAGGGCTTGCAAGATAAATTTTATCGGATAGTTCTGCCAATATTTCTATTTTAACATTAGACTTATAAAGTAAAATATTCTGGTTGTTATTAAAATGTAAAGCATACGAAAGATTTTCAGCTTCCAATGCCTCCTTTAATTTATTTTGTTCAGCTTCGGCTTTGATAGTTAGCACATTAAACTCATCATCACCTAATAACAAAGACTCAAATCTTTTTTTATATTTGTTAATAATATCAATGAAAGACGTTTTATTAATAGCTGTTCTTAATAAAACCTCATCTTCATGGCTAGCCCTAGTAAATCTTGATAATTCTCTTCTTATTGAAGCATCTGATAGTTGTGAGTTTTGAATATCATTTTCTAATTTATTTAAAATAGATATATTTTCTACTAATTCTGTATTTTTATTTTTTTGATTTTTTAATTCTTTGAGTTCCAAAATAGCATCAAAATTAAGTTTTTTATACACTTTACTTGCGTAATAAAATTCTAATTCAATAAGCTGATTTTCATGTTCTATTTCAAATTTTGCTATTCTTGTTGCATTATTATCATTGTTTGGTATTGGCAAAACTTGCAAAAAATTTCTGATATACTCAAAACGGTTTTCACGAAAAGGGCAATGTAAAAACGTAAAAATAAATTGTAGCAAAGTGCTTTTCCCACCTCCATTTAAACTAATAATTGGAAATATGTTGTTTGGAGATGTTTTTTCAAAGTTGATAGAGATATTTTCTAAAACTTTATATTCATCAATGAAAATTTTGCGAAGAAACATATTTTTAGTTGGTATAAAATGATAAAAGTTTATTATTAAACACAAAACTACTGTATTTTAAAAGAATAGCAAAAAAATAAAAATCTCTATCAAACTGTTCTAAGCAGTTTGATAGAGAAAATAAAGAACTACGTCTGTATCACCCCCACATTATACCTTTTCGTAATTGGCGAATGATTTGCGATTAGTTGTAGTATAATTAAAATATCATATATACACTAAATTAATTTCAATAATCATCTCACATAAAACTATCCAAAAAACATATTTCCACTATTTCTATTTCTCCTTGCAATAAAGTTTCCTTTAATATGCTACTTGTAGTACTTTGTTGCCAGTACGTAAATGCTGACTTTACAATACTTGTGTCATAATAGGGAATATATGAATGGAATATATTATCTTGTCTAACAATATTTACCTTGTAAATGGTTAGTCTTTCATATCCATATTTAAATTCTAATTCTCTGAACCATTTTTTAACATATTCTTTTTCTGTGAGAAATATGATTTTTAGTCTTGATGGATAAATAGAAAAATAAGATGTAGAATTTCTAACTGCTTCGTAAACAATTTCATTAATAACTTGCAATTCATTCAATTTACTATATTCTTGTCCTCCAAATTCTTGATATTTTTTTATACTTGAATACTTTTCATAAATCAAGTTACAAACTTCATCTTCTATTTCCTCAAGTTGTTCAACAGTCACCTGAATGTTGCCTGTTAATAAATTATATAGTTTTTTTTTCAATGAAATAGAAAATATAGTATTATCTAATTTATTCAAAATATTTTCCTCAAAATAATTCTTTGATAAAAGTTTGTCATTAACTTTCAAATCAATATTACTGCTTATATGGTAATAATTCATAAACTGTATGTTATAGATTAAGTGAGATAAAAAACTCTACCAAACTGTTCTAAGCAGTTTGATAGAGAAAAAAGGGAAAAACTTTTACTACGTCTGTATCACCCCCACATTATACCTTTTCGTAATTGGCGAATGATTTGCAGCCTCAATACCCATAGAAATCACTTTGCGAGTTTCTTCGGGGGCAATAATTCCATCAACCCAAATCCGAGAAGCCGCATAATAAGGCGAAAGTTGTTCTTCGTACTTGCCTTTGATTTCGTCTAATAATTTCTTTTCGTCTTCGGGCGTAATTTCCTGACCTTTTGCTTTTAGCGAAGCCACTTTGATTTGTAACAACGTATTTGCAGCCGCCGCACCACTCATCACCGCTAATTGCCCTGTTGCCCAACTATAAATTAAACGAGGGTCATAAGCCTTGCCACACATGGCATAATTGCCCGCACCATACGAATTACCGACAATAATTGTAAATTTTGGCACAACAGAATTTGCCATAGCATTCACCATTTTTGCACCATCTTTGATAATTCCGCCGTGTTCCGACCTACTTCCGACCATAAAACCCGAAACATCTTGCAAAAATACCAAAGGAATTTTCTTTTGGTTGCAATTCATAATAAAACGTGCAGCTTTGTCCGCAGAGTCCGAATAAATTACGCCTCCCATCTGCATTTCGCCTTTTTTAGTTTTCACCATTTTGCGTTGGTTAGCAATAATTCCCACAGCCCAACCGTCAATACGTGCCAAACCACAAATTAAACTTTGTCCGTACAAATCTTTGTAAGGCTCAAATTCCGAATTATCCACCAAACGGTTAATAATTTCCATCATGTCGTATGGCTTTGTTCTATCGGCAGCAGGGAAAATTCCGTAAATATCTTTTGGATTTAGCTTTGGTAATGCAGCCTGAATACGACTAAAACCAGCTTTTGGAGCTTCGCCAACCTTGCTCATAATATTGCGAATGGCAGTTAAACAAGCTTGGTCATTTGGAAATTTGTAATCTGTTACGCCTGAAATTTCGCAATGTGTGGTAGCACCGCCCAAAGTTTCATTATCAATAGTTTCGCCAATCGCAGCCTTAACCAAATAAGAACCTGCCAAGAAAATGCTACCTGTTTTATCGACAATCATTGCTTCATCAGACATGATTGGTAGGTAAGCACCTCCTGCCACGCAACTCCCCATAACCGCAGCAATTTGCAAAATGCCTTCGGAAGACATTATGGCATTGTTGCGGAAAATACGCCCAAAATGTTCTTTATCAGGAAAAACCTCGTCTTGCATTGGCAAAAATACGCCTGCACTATCTACCAAATAAATAATTGGTAATCTATTTTCCATCGCAATTTCTTGACAACGGAGGTTTTTCTTAGCACTTATCGGAAACCAAGCACCAGCTTTTACGGTTGCGTCATTTGCCACTATCATACACATACGCCCACTTACGTAGCCTATGCCTGCCACTGTGCCACCCGAAGGGCAACCGCCAACATCTTTATACATTCCATCACCTGCAAAAGCTGCCACTTCGAGAAATTCGCTGTTTTCGTCTGTCAAAAACGCAATTCTTTCTCTTGCGGTCAATTTGCCTTGTTTGTGTTGGTCTGCAATTTTCTTTTCGCCACCGCCAAGCATTACTTGTTCGTGTCGTTTTTTGAGAGCAAAGCAGAGGTTTTTAAAAACGTCTTCGTTTTTATTGAATTCTAAATTGATTTTTTCCTCTCTTTCTGTGTTTTGTGTGTTATTTGTGCTTGTCATTGGTTTTATAGTAAGGTAATATAAAGAATTAAGATTTTTTATGCCCAGTAAGGTACATAACTTACAAATTTCCGTGATTTGCTATCAGGATTTTCTAGTTTTATTAAGTTTTCTGTTAGCGTATCTTTAATAATTTTCGTTGTTAATTTTGCATTTTCTTCACTTATTTTAAATCTTTCTCTTAGGGTTTGGTTAGTCATTTTTTTACTGTTCACATAAAGCAAACAACAATGTTGGTAGCAAGCTCTTATTTTATCTTGCTTGTCCATTTCCTCAAACTGTCTGGGTGCAAAAATAGTAGCAATAGTTTGGTTAAGTTTTCCTATAAAATAAGGTGCAGGAAGTTGGTAGAGTTCACATTGTTCTATTACTTTGTCTATGCCACTGCCTTTTGCTTCGCATAAATTCATTCTTCTCATGGCATTTGCCAACAAATTATTACGAGAATTATAGCCATCAATAAAACGGTTAATTTCAACAGTTGGTAAACCAGCATTGCTAATTTCTATTCGTCCTTTATAAATCTCTACGGTCAAATAAGTGCCTGTTTCCCTAAAATTTTGGTGAATGACAGCATTAGCAAGCAATTCCCGAATGGCAAGCAAAGGGTAAAGATGCACCTCCTTTCTTACAACAAATTCAATGATTTCGTTGGAAGGTAGCAAATCAGAAATATGTTTGTTTATTCGTTCAAAACAACTACCATAGCCATACTCAAAAAAAGTATCTTTTTCCGTATTCGTTTTACCTGTTCCTTTATATTTGATAACTCTTACTGCTTTTCGTTCTAAATCAAATTTTTTCAAATCTTTTGCAAATAATAAAGCACCTAAATTAGTGATATGATAATGTCCATTACTCCGAACTATTAGCTTTTCGTCTATCAATTTATCTATTACGCCTTGTTGTGTGGTTGGATAGGGAATTTTGAGCAACATATCAAAAATTGCTTGTGTGTCTAATAAAGCTACTACATCAGCAGCCGACACACCTTGTTTTGCATATTCTAATTCGTATTCTGTTGATGATTTTTGCCACAATTTACGTGCTTTTTCGGGAAACTCTCGCAAAAACTTTAAATAACTTCCCACCCTTATATAAGCATCATTTTGGAATAAAATAGGCTGTCCATTGGCTGCGGGAAT
The DNA here is from genome assembly GCA_044348925.1 of Bernardetiaceae bacterium. Taxonomy (GTDB): domain Bacteria; phylum Bacteroidota; class Bacteroidia; order Cytophagales; family Thermoflexibacteraceae; genus JAAFKA01. Next base: position 5,754 of record JBIKRY010000043.1, on the reverse strand, counting down.
ATGGAATAAAGCTATATTTTTATTTTGGTATTGAAATTCATAGATACGGAAATCAATACTTGGACTTAACATTCTACCTAACCAAAATTCTAATTCCTCATTACCTTTTTTTGTTTCAGTAGGTTTAAAACTTGTACCAATAACCAAATGACTTGCATCTTCTACCCCAAAAACAAGATAACCGTATTGTTGTCCAACTAAGGCAGCACCATTGGCAAGAGCAGAAATTCTTTTACCGATTTCGTCAGGGTCTTTGTTACTATTCTTAAATTCGACATACTCATTTTCTTTTGGTAAGCTAATCAGGCGTTGTAATAAAGAGGTTAATTCATTTATAGTCATCATACTATTTTATTTTTGCACAAAATAGCATAAAATAGATAGATTTTGCAAAAAAAATAAAAAGTAATAGGTTTTCCGCACCAAAATTTTAAAGTAACGTGAACTACGGATTACTTTATTGATAATCAAGAAGTTACAAGTAAAATATATAATAAATAAGTTGCGTAGCAACCGTATATTCGCCTTTAGGCGAATGAAATGTAAGGATAAAAACGAACTTGGTTATAAATTCACAAATTTTGAGAAATAATTACTATTTTTCTTTCAATTTACCAGACTCATTCGCCTAAAGGCGAATATACGGTATCCGTAGTTCACGTTAAAGTAAGGTTTATGTAATAAAATTCGTCTTACTGCTAAAATATTGAACACGGATAACACAGAACACGCAGATTTACACAGTTTTTCTACTTATATTACCTTCATTAATTTATATTTTTCTATGTTACTATGTGGTTAAAATAATTTTGCTGTGGAAAACCTAAAAAAGTAAAACAAAGCATCGGCAGGGCGAAAAGCCACTGCAAGGCTTTGTTTTAAATATTTTCTATAATTTCCTTAAACTTTGCCATGGCATATTATCCTTTTACTTGCTTGTTTAGGAAGGTATTATTTTTTGTACTTTTGCAGGAATATTGTAGATAATGATGGCTATTGCAATCAAAATATATGCACCAACTTGCAAAAGGCTTGTTTTTTCGCCAAAATAGAAAAAAGCTAACAACATGCCTGTTAGTGGATTGAGATACATAAATACGCCAACTGTACCAGAGGTTAAGACTTTGAGGGCATATAAGTTTAAAAACAAAGGCACAACCGTAAAAAATAAAGCAATAATAGCCACAAAGATAAAAAAATGACTATCCAAAACTTTACCTGTCTGCTCATTTAATACCATAGAAAATGGTAAAATACAAATTAATGCTATAGTTAATTGCAAAGTTAGCAATACTATTTTATCGTATTCTTTCAAAAATCTTTGCAAAACTAAATAGAAAGCATAGGTTAAACCAATAAAAAAGCTGAACAAAAAGTTTCGCAGTGTGCCTGTTGCCATTAACGCACAACTAATGGCACACAAAAAAATAGCAAACCATTGGTTCTGATTTAATTTTTCATGCAAAATTACAAAACCTAAAATAGAGGTAAGAATAGGACATAACGTATAAGCAAATGCACCTGTTTGTGTATCTACATAATTTAGGACATACATAAAAGTAACCCAATTAATTGTCAATAAAATACCACTTAGTACCGTAAGTCCAATTACGCGGCTTTTTTGGGTGCTTGTATTTTGAGAAAATTGTGTATAGGTAGTTTTCCATTGCTTAGACAAGAACAAAAAGCCACCCAAAAGTAGCAAGACTACAGAAAATATAATTCGATAATATAGAATAGAACCAATAAAATAAGTTTGTAATTCTCGAACTACTAAGGGCATAAATCCCCAAATAAGAAAAGCACTAAGGGCAGATAAATAATATCGTTGCATAAAAAATAGTAAAAATTAAAAGAAGAACAAACTTTTTGCAAATACAGCAAGTAAACTAAAACTAAAATAATTTTATAAAAAATAGAACATAAAGATGTCGTCTTTGAAAAAAAGATGACATCTTTGGATAAAACCAATTAATTTTTGGTATAAAGTAGCAACAATGATTTTGTATTTTTGGTTTCTTTGGTTTATTTGCTTTATTTGCTTTCTCTGTTGTCTGTTCCTACGGTTTTGGTTTTTCTACATTTCGGAAAAAAATCACAAATCCATTTTCATTTCGTATTTCTTGGATAGCAGGCAAAGCTCGTAGTGTTGCTAATTCATTGGTAGAAACTACTTTGGTAATAAAATAGACTGGTTTGTCTATAGCACCTTTTTGTAGCCATTCGGTATCTCGACTAAGTTTTCGTTGTGCATCTGTTAGGTTTGGACTGATGCGTGGATAAAAATAATGGGCATAACTCTTGAATCCTAAAACGTGAATATATACATTTTTGCCTTCGAGGGTTTTGTAAAAATCAATAATACTACCTTGCGTATATCTTTCTATTTTTGGCACTATCCAATACAAAGCCACAAACATAAATATCGAAGTAGCAGGCAATAAAATATTGCTTGCAATACGGTAATTAGATTTTTGAAATTGCCACAAAGCATATAAAATTGCAAACCAATACAAAAGCCCAATCATAGATTCATACCATTGCCATGATACTTTTGCTTGCATATTTGCTACTGCAAAATCATCTTTAATGAGTGGGGTAATACTTGCAATATTCTGCCCTACGATAGGCAAAAGGACAAATAACAATCCTATAATGGTGCCAACTGTAGCCAAAAGCACTGTATCTCGTTTTGTCCAAGTATCTCTAAAATTTACTAAATCTGCCAATCGCAAAGCTGCCAAAAAAGTAAGTGGATAGTAGGTTAAAGACGAATAATGTACTATTTTGGTGGTGGATAAGGAGAATAAAATTAGCACCACCCAAAACATAATTAACAACCATTGTTGCAAGGGCAATTCATTGTTATTGTCTGTTATGTGGCTATCTTCGTGTTCTATACTTGCATTTTTAACTATTGGGCTATTAAAAGTTGTAGAATAAGTTTTTTGTTTGATGTTATTTCCTAAATTATTGAATGGAAATAAATACGGCAATGCAATAATAGAAATAGGAAAACAACCAAAAAATAGGACAACAAAATGGTAATAAAATGGCTGGTCATGTCCTGCAACAGGTTGCGTAAATAGTTCTATTTGGTAAGCTATGAAGGTACTAAGAAACCAAATTCCATTTTCCCATATATCCAAACCAAACCAAAATAAGGAAATAAAAAAGATAGAAAAAGCAAAAATAAGGACTTCTTTCCACGCAAAAACATATCGAAATTTCTGTGTAATTGCATACACCAAATAGCAAAGCAAAGGCACTAAAAACCCAACAGGCCCCTTTGTTAAAATTGCCAAACCAATCAAAATGCCTGCAAACAAAGCAAATCGCAAAGACTTATTTTGGGCAGAGTTTGGAATATTGGTATTTGTTGTAATATTTGTTGTAAGATTTCTTTTAGCAATTTCGTGTAGGGTTTGTGCCAAAAAATATAGACCTGTAAAGATAAAAAAGTTGAAAACAGGGTCAATAATTCCTGATTTGAAATAAAAATGTGGCAAAATAGAACCCGCATAGCACATTGCCCACAAAACTCCTAATTGTTCGTTGTAATGTTTTTTGCCAATGTAATAGATAGAAAGCATAGTCAAAATGCCAAAAATAGCATTTGGTAGCCTTGCTGCATATTCGCCAACGCCAAAAATAGACATTGCCAAAGTTTGTAACCAAAAAAATAATGGCGGTTTTTCCCAAAAAGGCTGATAATCTATTTGTACTCTTCGATAATTGCCTGTTGCTAACATTTCTCTTGCCGATTCTGCAAAATTTATTTCGTCCCAATCAAATAAATGCACATTACCCAAAAAAGGCAAAAACAATATAGCAGCAATCACAAAAATTAATAAAGGATAGGAAGGAAAATTCTGACGAAAAACCATAAAACAAAAAAGATAAATTAGATAGACATCATTGTTAAGAAATGCAAAGATACAAAATTTAAGTCTTAGAAAACCGAGCTTGTGATTTTTTCCTACAGAAAAAGAAAATAATTAGTCGTTATTTACAAAATAATATAATTTCATATACTATTTTTTTGTATATTTGCGTTTTAACACAAAAAGCAATGAGAAATATTTGGGAATACATAAAAGAATATGCAACGGATACCATTATTCAACGCGGAAAAGAAATTTATAGCAATAAATCAAATTTAAAATTATTAAAGCACACCCAAGAAGAATTTACGGTAAAAGTACAAAGTAGCACAGGCTATGACTTTTACAAAGTAGATATTTCTATGACCAAAGACGATTTTAGTAGCACTTGTAACTGCCCTTATGATGATTTTTGTAAGCACGAAGTAGCTGCATTTTTCTTATTAGCAGAACGAAGTAATCAACCAATTATATTTACAGGTTCTAAATCCAATACCAATAGCAAAGTTTCTACGGTGAAATATTACGACCCCAAAAATACTACTATTGAGATGCCATATCTTAATGAGTATAAAATTTTAGAATTTACAGCCTACGACAATCATCGTAACGCAAAAATGATTCGTAGCAAAAATATGGCAGACATAAAACGTAGTAATCAACAAGAAGTTATTGCCAAAGTTACAATAAAAAAAGTAGATTATGTAGTTTCTTGCAAACAAGTAGGCAGCAAAATAGAAACTGCTTGTACTTGTACCGAAAATTTAAGCCCTTTATGCACACACAAAGCAGGGGTACTTTTGCAATTATTGGCAGAAGATGGTGATGAGGCTTTTGCAATGATGAAAAATTGGGATACCGAAAAAAGTAGTTTATTGGCAGAATATGGCTTTTCTTTAAAAGATAAGTGGGAAACAAAGTTTAAATTTGGGCTAACAGGTGGTAAACCGTACTTGATGCCATTGGATAAAAATTTGGTAAAAATAGGTAGCAAAGAATTTTTTGGCAAACTTTCGGCTTTGCAAAAAGATTTGCCTTTTTCGTCTAAGCCAGCTATGCCAAACAAAAAAGCAGAACTAAAAACCGAAAAATTAGGCTACATTATCAACATTGTTCCAAATCCCGAAAAAATCCTTAATTCTATTGACACTTCTCCCATGATGATAGAGTTGGATAGCAAAGGAAAACCAAAAAATGCCAAAACATTGACGGGCTATAGAAACGAAGATTTTGGCTATGTGCAACTACTTGACGAAACAGACCGAGAACTGATGGGCTTGCAAAGTCGTATGGAAGATGGCAAACTTGCAGCAGCATTGCGAAATCAAGGCATAAAATTCAAAACAGGTTATTCGAAAATAACTTTGGATAGTATGGAAGAAGACCATCTTTTGGCTGCCATTAATTATGTGGGGGCTATTTACCGCAGAATTTTTAAAAATCTTAGCAAAAAACCTGTCTATTTGAACATAAGTGCCGATTCGTGGAATATAAAATTGGTAAGTTATGAGGTATGTGAAGAAAGTATTATTCCAAGTTTTAAAATTACAGAAGACCAAAACTTTATTAATTTTAGTGCGAAATTTTTTGCAAAAGATACCGAAATACCATTTACAGAGATTGCAAGTGTGTTGGAATATGCGGTAATGACCAAAGAAAAACTATATCCTGTAAAAAATCATAAAACCTATCAAGCATTGTCATTTGCATTTACCTATCCAACTTTGCAAATGCCGATACATAAAAAAGAGGAATTTATGGTCAATATTGCCTATCCTTTGTTGAAAAATTTTAGTGTCGAAATGCCTTACGACCTAAATATACAAAGTATTACAGATATTGAAACACCATCAGCTTTTTTATTTTTGGA
>JBIKRY010000283.1:0-6171 GCA_044348925.1 Bernardetiaceae bacterium | reverse complement strand
CAAGTACACAAACTATCGAAATCAATGCAAGTCCAGATATGCCAGTCATTACGCAAGATGGTGCAGCATTGGTTTCAAGTGTTGCAAGTGGCAATCAATGGTTTGCAAATGGCGTAGCAATTTCGGGAGCAAATGGACAAAGATACACACCAACTAAAGCACAGATAGATGCAAATTCTTTCTATACAGTGGTTGTAACAAATGCTACAGGTTGTACTTCAGTATCGTCTATTTCGCAATACAATGCACCTTTAATTACGGGCATCGACAATCCAAGTTTGAGTGCAAAATTATCTATTTATCCAAATCCAACGAATGATAAAGTAAATATTCGTGTTGGTTTAGAAAAAGTAGGTAAAGTAAACTTGAAATTAACAGACGCAGCAGGCAGAGTAGTTTTTGCCGAAACTGTAGAAAGTAACAGCATCGATTTCAGCCACGAACTTAATTTGTCGGACTATGCAAGTGGTACGTACATTTTGTTGTTAAACGTGGACGGAAAAACCGCAGTGAAAAAAGTAGTGAAACAGTAATTTCATTAGTGAAAATGATACGTTGGCAATGGTGCTTTTTGCACCTTGCCAATCGTATTTTTTAATTAGTAAAAGTAAACCCCTACGCTTGTCAAGGTGCGAAAATGCACCATTGCCAACGTAGTTTTTTTTTATGTGTAAAGTAAATCAACTAAAACATAGTTTAGTTTGTAAAATTAGACAAACAATAATACTTTTTCTTGTTTATCTGACCTATTTGTAAAATCAGGCAGTTGTATGGTTTCCAAAAATAATTCTTCTTCTAATAATTCCAACCAAGTTTGCATATACAAAATCACATCTTTACGAAGATTATGCTGCAAATTTCGTTGTTCTTTTGGCAATCGTCTAAGAATATTTTTGTCCGAAAGTTTTTCTAAATGTTGCAAATCTGAAGTAGTAAACCCAACTTCCAACATTTTTGTAATCATTGTATCCATCGGCAATTTACTTGCAGAACAATATTCGGCAGTTTGTTCAGACCAATCTCCCTCGCGTGTTCGCAAGGCAAGGAGATGAATTTCGGCTTCAGACATTTGTACTATTTCTTGTGCCAAATTTCCACAATTACACTGCCCCATGTGTCCCCATTGATATTTTGCCCCATTTTTTAGCTTTTCTACAGTATTTTTTAGAGCTTTGATAATTTGTTTATTTGGAGTTGCCATATTTTTAGATGATTAAATACTTGATTTTACAACGATTTGTATAGGTAAAAATGTTTTATAAAATGCTAAAAAAAAGGTTTTATTTAGGTGTTTTCAAGTTTCCAAAAAAAAATTGTAAAATAGATGTTTTTTTTATTAGTTTTGTGCCTTAATTTTATACCTTGTAAGTTTATGGAAACTACCTTTGCAATAGAAGCACCACATGGCAAAACTATACAGATTCCTACGGATTTTGTGCCTGAAAATGATATTTATTCGAATTTAAAAACCGAAGCAGCTATAAAAAAATATTACGAAGATAATGGTTATGTTGTTCTGCGTGGCTTAATTCCAACAAATTTGTGTGATGATGCCCGCAAAGCATTTGAAAGTGAAGTAAAACCTTACAATGATTTTATCTATAGACAAGCCTCTGCAAACCCTGAAAAACATAAATTTACTGCACATAATTATATGTTAAATTCTATCTTAAATGTACAAGATTTGGATAAAAGTAAATTTTTGAAATTTAATCAATTTGGTACAGAAATATTGACCCACAAAAACGTGCAAAATGCCCTAAAAAATTTGATGGGAGAACCTGCAAAAATGGTACAGACGATGTATTTTGAAGGAAATCCTGCTACATGGGCTCACCAAGATAGTTACTATTTAGATGCTTCTACATTGGGCAGAATGGTGGCAATTTGGGTAGCTGTGGAGGATATTGCTCCAGGTGCAGGCAGATTTTATGTCTATCCAACAAGTCATCAAATAGATATGGACAAAAATGGTGGAGATTTTGATATTGCTTTTCACCATGACAGATACAAAAAATTGGTATTAGACATTATTCATAAATTTGATTTGCAATGTGTAGCCCCTGCACTCAAAAAAGGAGATGTACTCTTGTGGCACGGAAAAACGATTCACGGAAGTTTGAAAACCACACAACCACAATTTTCACGTAGCTCTTACACAGGACATTATATTCCTACGTCTTGCGACTTTTTGCAATACCAATCTCGTATAAAACCAATGAATTTGCGAGAAGTAAATGGTATGCAAGTTAATTTTCCAAAAGACCAAAACGAATTGAAAAACCAAATTATGATGAAAGTAGAAACTACTTTTCCTAAAAGTTTTCAATTTGCAAAGAAATTGGCAATTAAAATGGTTACAAAATAACTACAAAGTATTTTCAACGGGCAATGAAAAGTCGTATTGCAAATATGAATGAATGATTATAGTCATTGCTCTATTTATTATGATTTAACATAGGAAATAGAGCTTGATTTAGACTATTTCTACTTTATAAATAGTCAAATATTTGAATAATTTAGAACTTAGCACTAAAAATTTATAACTACTTAGAAATGCGTAAGCTAAAAAATATAGCCAAAAACTCTTTGCGAACTTTGTTTGAAGTTGGGCAAAATATGTTGCAAGTAAATTTGTTACCAAAACATTTTTATTCTGATACACCTAATATAGCAGAACTTAGTGGAGATGTTTTTTGGAAAAAACCTTTGTCTATGGTGGCGGTGCAAGGCACAAAGTTGGATACACAACAAAAATTTGTAGAAAAATGCCGCCAAGCAACAAGTTTGGATAGACTTGCAAAAAAAGATATTCATTCTGTGGCTTGTCAACAAAATGGCGAGGCAGGTTATGGCAAAATTGAAGCAGAATTTTTGCATTGCTTTATACAAAGTCATCAACCGAAGAAAATTATTCAAGTAGGTTGTGGCGTATCTACCTCTATTATTTTACAAGCAGCAAAAGAAAGTGGATACAAACCCGAAATTATTGCAGTAGAACCATATCCTACAAAGTTTTTAGAGGAACAACAAAAGGCAGGCAATATAAAACTTCTCATAGAAAAAGCACAAAAAGTAGATTATCATGTATTGGCAAATTTGGAGGCTGGAGATTTTTTATTTATAGATTCTACGCATACAGTAAAACCTGGTAGCGAAGTCAATTATTTGATACTTGAAGTATTACCAAGACTCAAAAAAGGGGTTTTGGTACATTTCCACGATATTTATTTTCCATACGATTACCAACGAGGATTAATGAGTACCGAATTGTTTTTTAACAAAGAAAGTACCTTGTTGCATGCGTTTTTGGCTTGTAATACCAAATTTACTAACTTAGTTTCGTTGAGTATGTTGCATTATGAGGCTACTTCTTTTTTGCAAACGCAGTTCCCAAATTATATTCCACAAACAAATGATAATGGATTACGTGCAAAAGATAACATAGGCGAAGATTTTCCTTCTGCTATTTATTTGGAAGTGCTGGCATAATTGCCCAAACTATATTTTTTCATATTGACATTACAACATTCATGTATATTCTTGGACTTAATGCCTATCATGGCGACTCATCGGCTTGTATTTATAAAGACGGAATTTTAATTGCTGCAACAGAAGAAGAAAGATTTAGACGCATCAAACATTGGGCAGGATTTCCGTCTGAATCTATTAAATTTTGCTTGAAAGAAGCAGGAATTACAATACAAGACCTCGACCATATTGCTATCTCAAAAGACCCAAAAGCTAATTTAGATAAGAAATTGTTTTTTATGGCTAAAAAGTTTATCAACTTTAAAAGTGTTTTAGATAGACTTTCTAATGCAAAAAAAATGTTAGGCTTAAAAGAGGAATTTGAAGCAGCATTTGGAGTGCCAAAAGCCGCTATCAAAGCCGAAATTCATCATGTAGAACATCACCGTAGTCATTTGGCAAGTGCTTTTTTTGCCTCCAATTTTAACGAAGCTGCTTTATTTTCTATCGATGGATTTGGGGATTTTAAGTCTGCAATGACAGGAACAGGAAAAGCCAACCAGATGAATATTTTGGAAGGTGTCTATTATCCACATTCTTTAGGTGAGTTTTATACGACTTTTACCCAATTTCTTGGCTTTCAGCACTACGGAGATGAGTATAAAATAATGGGACTTGCACCATACGGACAAGCAACCTATTATGAACAATTAAAAGACGTAGTTATATGGAAAGATGGGGCTTTTAAAATAAATCTCAAATATTTGAAAGATGCCGACCAGCGTAGTCCAATGACTTGGACAGATGGTATTCCCTACATAGATTTGCTTTATACAGATTATTTGGTGCAAAAGTTTGGAAAACCTCGCCAAAAAGACGAGCCTTTGACACAAGAACATAAAAACTTGGCTGCTTCGGTACAAAAAATGTGCGAAGAAACCATTTTTTATATGCTCAATGATTTGCACAAAAAAACAGGTTTGGATAATCTTTGTTTGGCGGGTGGTGTAGGACAAAACTCAGTAGCAAATGGAAAAATCCTTGCTCGAACTCCATTCAAAAATATTTATATTCCACCTGCTGCCCATGATGCAGGGACATGTATAGGTGCAGCTTTATATGTGTATAATCAAGTTTTGGGAAATCCACGCCTGCCCGAAATGCAACACGGTTATTTAGGCTATCAAGCAACTGATTTGGAAATTGAAAATTGCCTAAAACAGAAAAATATTACTTATACAAAATTTGGCGAAAAACCTGAAGACCAACAACAATTATTTGACAAAGTAACTGCTTGTTTGTTAGATTCTGGAGTGGTGGGCTGGTATCAAGGCAGGGCAGAATTTGGACCTCGTGCCTTAGGACACCGTTCTATTATTGCAGACCCTCGTAGAAATGACGCAAAAGATATTCTCAATGCCAAAATAAAACGCAGAGAAAGTTTTAGACCTTTTGCACCTTCGATTTTAAAAGAATTTGTGCCTGAATATTTTGAAACCGTTGATAATGTGCCATTTATGGAAAAAGTTTTTGTGATAAAACCCCAAAAACGTGCTGCAATTCCCGCAGTAACACACGCAGACGGTACAGGAAGATTACAAACTGTAGACAAAAATATAGAACCAAAATATTACGGACTTATCGAAAGTTTCTATAAAAAATCGGGAGTACCAATTTTACTCAATACCTCTTTTAATGAAAACGAGCCAATCGTAAACCTACCAGACGAGGCATTAGATTGTTTTTTGCGGACAAAAATGGATATGTTGGTGTTGGGAAATTATTTGATAGAAAGGCAATAAAATAAATACTTCCCAAGCAATACTTTTTAAGTTTTATACACGCAAAAAGTATTGCTTAGGAAATTTTTTCAGCTATTATAATTATGTGTAATTGAAATAATACTACAAAAATTGCACTTATCGTATCCATCTATCTGCTCTACAGCAAATTTTCACGCCATAAAAAATAAAATTTACAAGCCAATAAAAAAAATATAAAAAATTATTATGAAAATTCATAAAAGTTAAACAAATTGTAAAAATAACAAGTTTTATACAACGTATATAAGAAGTGCCACAAGCCAAAAATACTAAAATTAGGTTAAAATAATTTATTTTATTTATAACTCATTGATAATCAATTAGTTACTTTTATTACTTTTTATATTCATTTGTTTTATGTTAATTTCTTTGCAATCGTTTTTTTTATTTATTTTCACCGCTATTTTGTCTATGCAAGCATTTGCCCAAAATATTACTCCTACAGATTCTACCTTGCGTAAAATTACTACGGTACGAATAGAAAAATTTTATTCCAAGCACCTCAAAAGGCACGTAATTGTGGATATTTTTCTTCCTCCAAGCTATTACCAATCACAAGAAAAATATCCTGTGTTATATGCGAATGACGGACAAGACATGCCCGCCATTCAATTAGAAAACATCTTAAATACCTTATATGAGCAGGGTAAATTGCAACCAATTATTGTGGTAGCTTTACACACTTGCGGAGATAGGATTCAAGAATACGGCACAGCAGCTATGCCTGATTACAAAGGACGAGGTAGCAACGCCCCACAATATACCAAATTTATTTTAGACGAAATACTGCCTTACATACAACAAACCTACCAAGTAAAACGCGAGGCAGCAAGCACCGCATTTATGGGATTTTCTTTGGGTGGTTTATCGGCTTTTG
>JBIKRY010000042.1:0-20731 GCA_044348925.1 Bernardetiaceae bacterium | reverse complement strand
TTGGACTTTAAATAATCGGAGATGCGCAAAAGATTATGAACGAAAAGTAGAGAATGCAAATAGTTATTTAATTATTGCTAATATTAGGAGAGTAGTGAGAAAAATTTAATTCAAACAGCTTCTAAGTCATGTAAGATACGGTTGCTACGTAAGATAGATGAGGTACGACTACAAATAAAAAATATTTAGTAACCCTTATTGCTTATCTATAATAATTTGTTATTTTTGGACAAAAAAATTTACACTATCTATTCTATTTATCTATGACTGCTATTACAACAAAAACACTTTCTATTCACACTACTCTTTATAAAAGTCCAAAGACAACAGTGGCTTTGGCAAGCAGGGATAATGTAGATGTTTTGGTAAAAACAACTACCAATACATTTCCTACATCACAAGAAATACAAATGATTCGGCACGAATATAACATAGCCGAAAGTTTGCAACACCCTAATATTAGCCAAACAATAGAATTAATAGAAGAAGAAAATAAAGTAATTTTTGTACGTGCTTATGCAGTTGGTGAAACACTAACTAATTTTTTTGCCACTAAACAAACAATAAGTTTAGCCGAAAAATTGCAGATAGCCATACAAATCACAGATGCCATTGCGTATATACATAGCAAAAATATTATTCATAAAGATATTAATCCTAATAATATTGTAATAAATAAAGCAGATAATAGCATACAAATTATAGATTTTGGTATTGCTACCAAATATCTACGAGAAAGTACAGAATTAATTAACCTCAATCAATTAGAAGGCACATTAGATTATATTTCTCCTGAGCAAACAGGCAGAGTCAATAGGTCTTTAGATTATCGGACAGATTTATACTCTTTGGGTATTGTTTTGTATCGTCTTTTTAGTGGCAAGTTGCCGTTTATTTCGGAAGATAGTTTGGAGTTGATTCATGCACACATAGCAGTTACCCCAGAGCCACCCCATTTTTTTAATGCCGAAATTCCCGAAGTTATTTCAGAAATCATCTTAAAATTGATAGAAAAAAATGCCGAAGATAGGTATCAGTCAGGCTTGGGTGTGTTACACGATTTGCAGACTTGTGCAGAGAGTTTGGCAACTACAAGTTTGGTAAAACCTTTTGCCATTGCTCGTGCAGATTTTTCGACCAAATTACAAATTCCCCAAAAATTATATGGCAGAGAAAGCCAACGCCAAGAGTTATTGGATATTTATAGCCGTGTAAGTATAGATATAACCGCAGAAGTTGTATTTATCAAAGGAATATCGGGAGTTGGCAAAACTTCGCTTATCAATGAGATACACAAGCCAATGACCGAAAATAATGGCTTTTTTATCAAAGGGAAATTTGACCAATTACAACGAAATATTCCATATTTAGCATTAATTAATGCTTTTGATGGATTTATAGACCAACTAATTGCCGAAAATGATGCAAAATTAGAAATTTGGAGGGAAAAGTTACTTAAAGCTTTAGATGTAAATGCTAATATACTCCTCAATTTATTACCTCGTTTAGAACTTATCTTAGGAGAACAAGCCCAAATAGATGCCGTAACTGTTGCAGAAGGGCAAAGCCGTTTGGAAAATGTGTTCACCAATTTCATTAAGGTAATCGCCAATGAGGAAAATCCTCTGTGTATGTTTATTGACGATTTGCAATGGGCAGACCCTTCGAGCTTAAAGTTGATAGAAATTTTGTTGCAAGAGCCGAAAGGAAAAGCTTTGTTGTTTATTGGTGCTTATCGGGATAACGAAGTCGATGCAGCACACCCTTTGTTGCAAACCATTAAAACCATTGCCAATCAAGGAGTTAGAATTTCAGATATAGAATTACAAAATCTTAACTTGGCAAACATAACAAATTTAGTCAATGACACCTTACAACGCAAAAATATTGTAGCTACAGGTGAATTGGCAAAATTAATATTTGATAAAACACAGGGAAATGCGTTTTTTGTCAATCAATTTCTCAATAGTTTGTATAGCAATAACCAACTTAATTTTGATATAGAACAGAAAAAATGGGTTTGGGATTTGCAAGCTATTCAAGCATTGAACAAAACAGACAATGTGGTAGATTTTGTAGCCAAAAAATTAAATAATCTTCCTAAAGAAATTAGCACCATTATTAGTTATGCTTCGGCTATTGGAAATAGTTTTGATTTGGAAACTATAGTGGCTATTACAGATAAAGACGAAGAAAGTATCCAAAAATATTTAGATATTGCCCTTGGCGAAGAAATATTGCTGAAACGCAAACAAACCTACTATTTTGTGCATGACAAAGTGCAACAAGCAGCATATAGTATTGTACCAGCAGACCAAAAAGCAGCTATGCACTTAAAAATAGCTACTATTTGGGCAAAAAACACAGTCCCAGAACAAGTAGAAAATACGATTTTTACCATAGCCAATCAATATAATTTTGCTATAGATGCCATTACAAGTCCTGAAGACAAAAATACTGTCATAAAATATAACCTTTTGGCAGGCAAAAAAGCATTACAAGGCAATGCGTTTTCTAATGCAAATACCTACTTGCTTACAGGATTTCACTTAATACCAAAAAATTCTTGGGAGGATAATTATACTTTATTATTGGATTTTGCAACATTTTTAGTAGAAACACAATATCAAAACGGAAATTTTGATGAGGCAGAATACTATGCAAATTTAATTATAGAAAATGCCAAAACTCCTGTAGAAAAAGCACAAGTCTATAATACATTGATTGTGCAATATACCTTGAAACAAGATTTTGCGAAGGCTATTACTTGTGCCATAACGGGCTTGAGCTTGTTGGGGGTAGAAGTGCCAACAGACGAAAATTTGGAAGCAGCAGTAGGGGCAGGTATTGGTGAGGTGATGCAAAGTTTGGCAGGTCGCAAAATAGCAGATTTGCTACAACAACCTGATATTGAGGCAGATATAGACAGAATGACCGTAAAATTACTCGTAAATTTAGCTCCAACAGCATTTTTATTAGGCAAGCAATTATTATGGACGTATGTAATTGTAAAATCTACAGCTATTTCTATGAAAAAAGGAAATATGCCAGAGAGTAGCACCGCCTATAGTTCTTTTGGTATTCTTTCGGGTGCAATTTTTGGAGATTATGCTTCAGGATATGAATATGGAAAATTAGCTGTAGGAATTGCCGAGAAATATAAAAATTTGAGAATCAAAAGTTCTTCGCTTTTTGTGGTTTCGTGTTTCCTCAATCCTTGGACAAACTCCTTAAAAGAAAGTTTTGTATTATTACAAGAGTCTGTACGTAGTGGCGTAAGTTCGGGAGAATTGCAATTTGCCTCTTATTCGGCAGGCAATGCGATGGCATCTTTATACCACGTAGGTAGCACTATCAAAGAAACTATTGCCCATCTTAATAGTAATTTGGCGGTAATTCAAAAAGCACAAAACTTTTTTGCCGAAGGTAGTATTCTTACTACCAGCATTTTACATCATCTTTTGGCAGAGCCTAATGCTGATAGTATAGAGATTTCTTATTTGAAATTAAGCATAGAACAAATTAAAAATAAATATGTAGCACCTGAAAACCCTTTGGTGTTATTTACCTATCATTATAGCATTGCTTTGTCTAACATGTATTTGGGAAATACAGAACAAGCATTTAGAGAACTATTAGTAGCCGAAACTTGTATTGCAGTCCACAATGGCACTGTGTTTAACGTAGATTTTTATTGCTTTATGCCAATCATATCTGCTATGATTACTTGGTTGAGCAAAGACGAAACACTGATACAAACTGCCGAAACTAAATTGACTACCTACATGCCAAAAATAGAAATGCTACACAAAATAGCACCACAAAATTTTGGGCAACGATATACCATTATTTTGGCAATGAATGCCGCCAAAAATCAAGATGCAAATACTGCGATGAATTTGTTTGACGAGGCTATAGACTTGGCATATAAAAATGGCTTTATGAATGATTACGCATTTTTCCACGAACTTACTGCAAAATATTATGGAACTATACAACGCAAAAAAATTAAAGAAATTTATTTGCAAGAAGCATATCAACAATATATACGCTGGGGTGCTTATGCAAAAGTAGAAGCATTAGAAATAGAAAATAGTTTTATTTTGGAAAAAGGGACTACAGGAAGTATGTCAAAAACAAAAAATACTGCCCTACGAACTACAATAGTTACCGAAACCAAGCAAACACAAAATATTGGCACTAATGACGAAAATTTTGCCTCCCAGATAGACATCAATAGTATTGTCAAAGCAAATTTGGCACTTGCAAGCGAAGTTGTATTAGACAAACTTTGTGAAACTTTGATGGCAGTGGTAATAGAAAGTGTTGGAGCTAACAAAGGAACTTTGATATTGAAAAAGCAAGGCGAAATGTTGGTTTTTGCAGAAAAAATAGCAAAAAATGACACCAAAATTCACACAAATTATACCGTAAAAGAGGCTACAAAGAACTTGCTATTGCCCGAAGAGATTATCAATTATACCATAAATTCTCGAAAAATCTTGGTATTAGACAATGCAATGTTAGACGAAAAATTTGATAAAACAGTTTATATCAAAAAAAGTTTGGCTAAATCTGTCTTATGCCTGCCGTTGATTCACCAAAAAGAATTAATAGGCATTTTATATCTCGAAAATAACTTGATTGCAGGGGCATTTACCAACAAAAGATTGGCAATGTTAAATTTACTAACTTCACAAATTACAATTTCGGTAGTAAATGCCGTATTGTACGAAAATTTGGAAGAAAAAGTAAAAGATAGAACTGCCAAACTTTCTGAAGCCTATGACTTAATTCAACGTAAAAATCATGATATTACCTCCAGCATTAACTATGCAAAACGGATACAAGAGGCAATGTTGCCATCGATAGAAAGTATCAATGCTAAAGTAAATTCTTTTGTCTATTTTTTGCCAAAGGATATTGTGAGTGGTGATTTTTATTGGTTTGCAGAAAAAGGCGATGCAATTATTTTGGTAGTTGCAGACTGTACAGGACACGGCGTGCCAGGTGCCTTGATGAGTATGTTGGGTAGTGAAGCCCTTAACAAAGCCGTACATGATTTGGAAGTACATCAGCCTAACAAAATACTAACCGAATTGCACGAAAGTATTTCTCTTGTACTCAAACAACAAGAAACAGGGAGTAGAGATGGTATGGATATAGCAGTGCTTTCTATTCACAAAAAAGAAAATAAAGCATATTTTGCGGGTGCAATGAATCCATTATACTATGTCCAAAATAAACAACTTATCGAAATTAAAGCCGATAAAATGCCAATAGGTGGACAATCTGTTTATACCAAACGAGAATTTACTACACACAGTATAGATATTTCTATGCCAACAATGTTATATTTGACTTCCGATGGTTTTCAAGACCAATTTGGTGGCAAAGATGACAAAAAATATTTAACTAAAAATTTGCGTAATTTCTTACTACAAATTCACGAAGAAGAGATGCCAATGCAAAACCAATTACTAAGTAAAGAATTTGATACTTGGAAAGGAAAAAGACAACAAATTGATGATGTGTTAATTGTTGGGGTAAAAATTTAGAGGACTCCTTAACAAAAAAGACTACAAAAGCAAACAACTTTTGTAGTCTTTTTGTCTTTAGAGCAATGCTGGTTAATCTACATTGTCATGCAAAAACCGATTTCCGCCCAACAATTCGTTATCTTCAGTAAGATTTGTTCGAGAAAGTTGTGGAACAGCCGAATTATTTACCTCTTCCAATTTAATATTTTTACGCATATACGCAGGCACATCTCTTTTTTCTTTCAACTCCTCGTTACTCAAATCATGAATAGATTTCATACTATTCATTTTTTGTTTGCGTAATTCGTACTCTTTATCTAATATTTTTTTTTTTTCGTCCAAACTTGTATGATACTCCCCTTCCAAAGTATGTACTATTTTTTCGGGTTTTGTAACAGGTGGTGGAATTACTTTTTTCACTACTTTTTCAGTTTCTTGGCTTGCATCAAAAAACTCATCAAAATTATCATATACTACTTTTACTTTTTCGTTGATAACTTTATTGTTTTCTAAATCAAACTTTTTTTTAGGCAATTCTACAGGTTTTTCCGAAAATCCAGTTGCAATAATGGTAACATTTACTGCACTTCCCAAACTTTCATCAAAAGCATTACCATAAATAACTTCGGTATTATCTCCTGTTTGTTGTTGCACATAATTTGTAATCTCTTCAAATTCGTCCATTTTAAAATTGTCTTCATCAGCAAATGCAATATTTAAGAGTACAAATTTTGCCCCATAGATATTGGTATTGTTTAGTAATGGAGAATTTAAAGCTGCTTCTACGGCTTTTTTTGCACGATTTTCGCCTTCCGCAGTTGCAGAACCCATTACTGCTACTCCCGAATCTTTCATCACAGTTCTTACATCTTCAAAATCCACATTCCACTTTCCAGAAACGGTAATAATTTCGGCAATAGATTTTGCTGCTTTTGTCAAAACATTATCTGCCTGCACAAAAGCCTCTTTCATAGTCATATTGCTAAACAATTCTTTGATTTTGTTATTCAAAATAATCAAAACCGTATCACAATGTTTGCGAAGTTCGGTTAAACCTTCTTCTGCACGTTTCATTTTTGGAGTGCCTTCAAAAGCAAAAGGCATAGTAACAATACCAACCGTTAAAATTCCCATTTCTTTGGCTATTTCTGCAATAACAGGAGCAGCACCTGTTCCTGTTCCACCACCCATACCTGCCGTAATAAACACCATACGAGTACCTGTGGAAAGCATTTGTTTGAGTTCTTCTTTGGTCTCGATAGCTGCATTTTTGCCTTTTTCAGGATTTGCCCCTGCACCCAAACCACGAGAAATATTAAGCCCTAATTGGACTTTATTAGGCACAGGACTAATTTCTAAGGCTTGTGAATCTGTATTACATACAAAAAACTCAACCCCTCTAATGCCCTGACGAAACATGTGATTTACTGCATTACTGCCTCCACCTCCCACACCTATTACCTTGATAATAGAACCTTCGTTGGTAGGATTTTCAAATTGGTATCTTGCCATAATATTTTTTAGCTTAACTGTTGTAATAAATTGTAAATTGTAAGCTGTAAATTCTAAACTATCTAATTTACCATAAAAAATAATTATAATGTAATTGCAATTATTCTTATCAATAACTTAGAATTTAGAACTTAGACTTTACAACTATTTTAGTATTTTCTATTTTTATCGTCATCTTCGTAATCATCAATCAAAAAACTTTTGGCTTTATCGAGCAAAGAGCTAAAAAAATCTCCTCCCTCTGTTTGTTTTTTAGCAATAGTAGGCGTTGTTTGGCTTGCAGTGCTTGTGGTGCTTGGAGGCAAAAATTTTGCATTACGCAAATAGTTTTCTTCTCTTTCGTCAAGAGATTTGAAACCTGCCAACACTAAGCCCATACCTGTAGCATACATTGGGCTTTTTACGGCTTCGTCTTTTGCTTTGCCCAAAAACTCATTTGGATAGCCAATTCTCACATTCAAGCCTGTTTTTAGCTCAAATAGTTCGCAAATATTTTGTAATTGTGAGCCACCACCTGTTACGACAATACCACCTGCTAATTTGTTTGCAAAACCCGATTTGGTCAAATCACTATATACCAAATCCACAATTTCTTCCATACGTGCCTCGATGATATAAGCAAGGTTGCGAATAGAAATTTCTTTTGGAGTTCTATCTCGTAGGCTTGGAATAGAAACTACTTCGTTTTCGGGTGCTTCTACTGCCAACGACCTGCCAAATTTTACTTTTAATTGTTCGGCTTGTTGTTGCATAATAGAACAGCCTTGTTTGATGTCTGAAGTAATAATATTGCCACCAAAAGGTATTACCGAAGTATGACGAATGATGCCGTCACAGAAAATAGCAATATCTGTAGTACCACCGCCAATATCTATTAAAGCAACGCCTGCTTCTTTTTCCTCATCACTCAAAACTGCCATACTCGAAGCAAGTGGTTCTAAAATAACACTATCTACTTCCAAATTTGCTAATTCTACGCATCTACGCAAGTTTCTAATTGCGTTAATATTGGCAGTAATAATATGAAAATCTCCTTCCAATTTGATACCTGCCATACCAATAGGGTCTTTGATATTTTCTTCATAATCTACAGTATAATGCTGTGGAATTACGTGAATAATCTCATTGCCAGGGTCTGTTACTATACGATACATATCATTGGTAAGACGATTTACATCATCTAAAGTGATTTCATTCTCGTCTGTTTTGCGGGTAATACTGCCATGATGCACAGAGCTACGGATATGTTTGCCTGCAATTCCAACATTTACCACTCTAATATCAATTCCAGAATTTTTCTCTGCTTCTTCAATAGCTAATTTGATGGCATCTGTTGTACGATTAATATTTGCAATTACGCCATCTTTTACCCCTTCAGAAATGGCTCTGCCCATTCCCAAAACTTCTAATTTTCCATATTGGTCAATCCTACCAACTATTGCACAAACTTTGGTGGTTCCAATATCGAGTCCTACTACAATTTTTTCTTGCTGCATAGCTACGGTGTTAATGCTGATTTGACAATTTTTTGTTCTATTGCTAAAAAATATACTTGTTATACAATTTTTATAGAAAAAAATATATAAAAAATATATTTCGTTATTTCATTTGTTATGAATAGGTTACTTATAGATTGGTAAAGTTTTGATTTACTGAAAGGATAAAATGATTCTTAGTATCAATATTTTAGCTCAAACAAATTCCCTATTTGCAAAAATTGAAAAAAAAAAGTTAATAACGGAAACTTTTTAATGTTTTTTTTTTAACATTTTTTTAGACTTATACCTATACTTTAAGCATAACTATATAAAGCAATGATTATCAAGTAGTTAAAAAAAAATACAAAATAATAACTTTAAACATATAAAGAAAGCAAAAAGTATTTTTTTTTATTTTTTACGACAAATACTACATCATATTTTTAGTAAGTGGTAAAATAATGGCAAAATAAAATTATAGTAAAAACATATTTTTTATTTTATTTGTAGTTTGTAAGGTATTTGTCTTTGCTAAAAAAATAAATTAAAAATGTTTTTTTAATTTATTTTTCGCAAAAGACTATATTCGCAAGTAAACTAAGTTGCGTAACAACCGTATATTCGCCTTTAGGCGAATGAAATGCGAAGATAAATAGAGTAACTTATATTACTTACAAAGGAATTTAAAAATATTTTTCAATTCTAATAAAATTATAGTAAAATTTAAAATTTTTGTATTTGTAAACAATATTAGTAAAGATTAGTTATAATGAAAAACATATTGCATTATTTTGTCATAATCTTTTTTTCCATGGCATTTGTTATTCCAAGCCTCAATACAAATAGTTTTGCAATAGAAAACTTGCGAAAAGTATATCTCAAAGCTATTGATAATGCTACTATCAATGATTCTATTTTGCAATATTTGGAAAAAATGCCACAAAAAACCCCTATTATTGTAGCGTATCAAGGTGCATGTGAGGCATTACAAGCCAAACATTCCTACAATCCCTATAAAAAAATAGAATATCTCAAAAAAGCTCAAAAAACTCTTTCTTTTGCTATTCAACAAGCACCTACCAATATAGAAATTAGATATTTGCGTTTTTCTATTTTACACAACTGCCCAAGTTTTTTGGGAAATACACAACATTTAGAACAAGACCGTCTGGCAATTATGACACATATTAACGACCAAGAAAATAAAAATATAGACAAGGTAACACTGCATTTAATTATAAATTTTTTACTTAAAAGCAAGCGTTGCACTCCCAAAGAAACAGAAATCTTATCTGCTATTTTACAAACAAACTAAATGGTAGTTGCCTAATAATTTATTGTAATGCTAATTTAATTTGTTTGATTAAGCCTGAAAATATTTAAAAACAACGCAATTATATTATTTTTTACTATTTTATGCAAACTATTTTTATTACAGGCTCTAATGGATTGACGGGGCAAAAGCTATTGGCACAAGCCCAAAATTTAGATACTACTCGAATAATTGCTATTGCTAAGTCTGAAAATAAAGCAAAATTACCCCCAAATGCTATTTTTGCACAAATAGATTTGACCGACAAAGCAAAACTTGCAGAGATATTTGCCAAATACAGTCCTCAAATTGTGATACATACTGCTGCTTTGACACTGCCCGATAGCTGTGAACAAGACAAAGCCAATGCCTATCTACAAAATGTAACTGTAGTAGAAAATTTGTTGGAAGTCTGTAAAAAAACACAAAGTTTTTTGTTACATTTTTCCACAGATTTTGTTTTTGATGGCAAAAAAGGGAAATATAGTGAAGATGATATAACTAACCCAATTAGCTATTATGGATTTACAAAAGCTGAAGCCGAAAAAAAAATTATGGCTTCTTTAGTTCCTTTTGCCATTATCCGTACTTGTTTGGTGTATGGTAAAAATCCGCATACAAGTAGGTCAAATATCGTAGATTGGGTAAAAAATAATTTGGAAAAAGGAAATGCAATTCGAGTAGTAAATGACCAATTTAGAACCCCTACGCTTGTAGATGATTTGGCACGTGCTACATGGGCAATAGCTTTGCAAAAACATACGGGAATTTGGCATATTTCGGGCAATGAATACTTAACTCCCTACCAAATGGCTATACAAACTGCTAACTTTTTTGGCTTAGATGCCTCTTTAATTTCCGCAACCAATGCCACAGAATTTATAGAAATAGCAAAAAGACCTCTGAAAACAGGCTTTACGATTGCGAAAGCACAAGAAATTTTAGGATTTATGCCACATACATTTGCCGAAGGATTGGCTAAGATGCAAACACAAGCAAATATATAAAGCTATATAAAATCTTTCCTTCTTTGATTTGTCTAATAATTTTGTTTACTTACCTTTTTAATCACAAAACAACATGACAACAGAAGAAATAGTACAAAACAATGCAGATTACACACTATTTTCGTGGTCAAAACAAGCTGGATTGAGTCCAATTAGCGTAGAAAGAGGCGAAGGTGTGTATTTATATGACACAGAAGGCAAAAAATACATTGATTTTTCATCGGGATTAATGAATGTCAATATTGGACACGGCGACCAACGAGTAACAGACGCAGTGGTAAAACAAATGCAAAAAATTAGTTATGTTACGCCAAGTTGTGTAACCGAAGTTAGAGGGGAATTAGGCAAAAAAATTGCCGAAATTACTACAGGCAACTTAAACAAAACTTTGTTTACCGTTTGTGGAGCAACTGCCATTGATAATGCCATTAAATTAGCACGACTTTACACAGGACGACACAAAATTATTGCACGTTATCGGGCATTTCATGGGGCATCTTATGGTGGTTTGAGTGCAGGTGGTGACCCTCGCAAATTGCCTGCGGATTCGCAACAAGCACCAAATTTTATTCATGTCGAAGACCCTTATTGCTACCGTTGCCCATTTGGGCAAAAAGTAGAAAGTTGCCAACGGGAATGTGTGCAACATATCGAAAGAATTATAGAATTTGAAGGAGCTGAAAATGTGGCGGCTATTCTGATGGAAGGCGAATCTGGCTCGTCTGGTTGTATAAAATATCCTGCTGATTATTTGCCAAAATTGCGTGCAATTTGTGATAAACATGGGATTTTGTTGATTGCAGACGAGGTTATGAGTGGTTTTGGGCGGACAGGAAAATGGTTTGGTGTGGATAATTTTGGCGTTGTTCCCGACATTATTGCTACTGCAAAAGGACTAACGGCAGGCTATATTCCAATGGGTGCGTTGATAGTTTCGGACAAAATTGCAGCACATTACAACGATAAACCTCTGATGTTAGGCTTGACGTATTCGGCTCATGCAGTAGCTTGTGCAGCTGGTTTAGCAGTTTTAAATATTTATCAAAGTGATAAATTGATAGAAAATGCAGCCGAAATGGGCAAATATATCGAGCAACAAGTAGCCGAAATGATGAAAAAACACCCTTCGATTGGAGATTTTAGAAATACAGGTTTGTTAGGTTGCATAGAATTGGTAAAAAATAGAGAAACCAAAGAACCCATGGCACCATTTAACGCAAAACCTGACCAAATGGCAATTATGAATAAAGTGGCTGCTAAAATTAAAGAACTTGGTATGTACACATTTGTACGTTGGAATTATATTTTTGTTGCTCCGCCTTTGTGTGTTACAAAAGCCGAAATTGACGAAGGTTTGGCAATTATTTCTCAAGCAATTAGCATTGCTGATGAATATTGTAATTAATTTAAGTTACATAGTGCTACTGTAGAACGGAATTTAGTCTGTTTCTTAATACTTTAGTCCGTTTTTTTAATAATTTACTCGTATTTTTTGCCTAAAAATCGTGATGTTCATTGCTACCAAACGGGCAAAAGTTTGTTCTACAGATACTACGCCACTTACATTCATTAACACAAGTGGCGTAGTACAATTAAAGTTAGGTTATCTATAAAACAATTATTTTACATATTGCATAATATCATTATCCGAAGGTTTTACCGAAGAGCCTAAATATTTGATTAATTCTCCGTTTTCATCAACAATATATTTGCAGAAATTCCATTTTGGGGCTTGGTCATTCCAACCATTTTCGTCTTTTGTGCTTAACCATCTATATAATGGGTGCTGGTCATCACCTTTTACCGAAATTTTTTCAAACATTTGAAAGGTAACGCCAAAGTTTTTGGTACAAAAAGTAGCTATTTCTTCGTTAGAACCTGGTTCTTGTCCACCAAAATTATTAGCAGGAAAACCTAATAAGGTGATTTTGTCGCCATATTTTTCGTGAAATTTTTGCAAATCGGCATATTGGGCAGTATAACCACATTGCGAAGCTACATTAATTAGTAATACTTTTTTACCTTTATATTGCGACATTTTTATTTCTTTTCCATCGATGGTTTTCATCGTGAAATCGTGAAAAGTTTTTTTCATGGGACTATTCGTGTTGATACTTGCGTGATTGACTTCCGTAGATTTTGTTTTGCGGTCATTAGCACCAATACAACCCGCCAACAATGCCAAAAAAGATAGTGCGTATTTTATCATAAGTGTATTTATAAGAAACAATATTACTCCTAAAACAATAAATAACCAAAAAGGTTTCCAAAGCCTAATAAGTTTGACAATAAATCACAAGCAACGCCTTATTTAATTGAATAAGCATTACTTTTTATCTCATTTTTGCGTTTCTCTTGGTATTTCATTTTCTACTTTTCCCTTAAACACATAGCTAAAAATTTTTGTTTTTTCGCCTGTATCTATTTCCATAAAGTTGTGCATTTTATACGTTTTTTTTTCTTCAGATATATATACTTTATCTGCTTTTTTGATAGTAAATTCGTTTACTTCATCTACCATCAGTTGAAAACCTTCGCCTCCCCATTCATTGTTTGCATTATCTACAATATATAAGTAGTAATACCTAACTTTAATTTTCTCTTGTAACAAAGCCGTTGCACCAGGTTCCACGCTAAACCACCCTTCAGAAATCCACTTTTTGCTCTCTTCGTCATCTTCTGACAAATAAGCTATAGCCACTTGTATAGGTCTATCGTGGTCATTGACAATGGTTAATTGTGCAAATAGGGAAAAATTTAAACATAGTAAATAAAATAAAGTTAGCAAAAAGATAAAATTTTTCATACAATTATAGTTGTGTGTTTGAAGGTAATTGTTGTATAAAAGTAGAAAAATATTTTTATTTGTTTGCATTTTATTGTAAACTTATTCACTTTATTTTTAGGCAATCTGTGGAATATGTCTGTAGAATATAGTTTAAAATATAGTTATAACTAATTGATAATGAATGACTTAAAAAATGAATAAAGCAGCTACTACCAACTTTACGAACTACCAATAATTACCAATTTATTTAGCAATACTAAATAGGTTTGTTAATTTTTTGAAAAAAAATTTTTTTTTTTCAAATCTATTGTAATTTGCATAATAAAAATTTTAAATTGCTATTCTAAAATAAATGTTTTAGAGTAGATAAATAATTTATTAATCCAGTGTTAATAAAAATTGTATTCACTAATTTTATTGTAATTTTTATTATTTTTTTACCGTTTTTTCTATAAATATTTTATTTCTACGTTTTTTTGTGATAATTTTTAGCATACTTAATGGCTAACATCTTTTTATGGCATTAGATAAAAAATATAAATTCAAAGACCTAAAAGTATATGCCTCTACGGAATGGCTTGCAGATGGGAAAAAAAAGTATAGAACTGTTTTTGAAAGTTCAGAAACAAGTTATTTGTACGCCGAACTTTCATTTTATAACAAACTTTTTGATGAAGAAGACTGGGATACCAAAATAAAACTCAAGGCTTTTCGGATTAAAGAAAAAAATGTACGCGAAGAACTCTGTTCGATAGACCTTGATTATCATGTTCCCAAAGAAGACAACATCGTGCAGATACGCGAAGGTTGGGGTAACAAAGAAGCAGGGGTTTTTTGGACACGTGGCGACTATGTTTGGGAGGCTTATATTGGCTCTGATTTGGTAGGAACGAAAAATTTTTATACCGAAGCAGGTGGCTCTGTACAACCAGACGATAATCCGTATTTTGATATAGACAGCATCAAATTATATGAAGGTCCTAACAAAGGGGTGCTAAGTGGCGAAAGAGTTTATTTAACACACTTTAACGCCAAAGATACAAGATATGTTTGGGCAGAATTTAATATCAACAATATGCAATCTACTTCGTGGTATTGCGAATTGTTTTTCCATTTCTATAACGATGCAGGACAATTAAAAGGACGTACCACCGAAGTAAAAAAAATAAATCCTGATGACGATTTAGTAACCATTACCACAGGTTGGGGTTCGGATAGCAAAGGCACTTGGTACGAAGACAAATACACTTTACAAGTCCTTTTTATGGACCAATTAGTAGGCGTGGTAACTTTTGAGGCTGGAACAGAGGTTATCGAAGGGGTAAATCCAATTTTGACAGGCTCGGCTATTTTGCCACAACAAACACACAAAGTAGATGATAGTGCCGAAACTTTGGAAATAGTGATGGAAAAACTCAATGGTATGATTGGTCTGGAGCCTGTCAAAGCACGTGCAAAAGATTACATACATTACCTCAAATTCCTACAACTTCGCAAAGAACAAGGTTTTGACGAAACACAGAAAATTAGCTTACATTCTGTTTTTAAAGGAAACCCAGGAACAGGAAAAACTACAGTTGCCAAAATGATAGGCAAAGTATATCATAAAATGGGCTTGTTGAGCAACGGAAAAGTACATGAAGTAGGACGAGCAGACTTGGTTGGGCAGTATATTGGGCAAACAGCCCCAAAAGTAAAGGAGGCTATAGAAAAAGCAAGAGGAGGCGTATTATTTATAGACGAAGCCTATTCCTTGGTGCGTAGCAAAGAAGACAGCAAAGATTATGGACAAGAAGTGGTAGAAACCTTGATTAAAGAAATGTCTGATGGACCTGGAGATGTGGCTATTATTGTAGCAGGATACCCAAAAGAAATGGACGTATTTTTAAATTCAAACCCTGGTTTCAAATCACGGTTTAATCTTTATTTTGATTTTCCTGATTACTTACCACAAGAGCTAATTCAAATAGTAGATGTCTGTGCAAAACAACGAAATGTAGAATTTGCAGCAGATGCAACTGCGTTTTTGGGCAAAAAAATTACCGAAGCCTATCGCAGCAGAGATAGTTCGTTTGGAAATGCACGTTTGGTAAATTCATTGGTAGATGAGGCAAAAATGAATATGGGACTTCGTGTGATGAAAAATGCCGAAATTAACAAAAATGCCGAAAACAAAAATAATGAAAGCAAAAACAGCGAAAACACAACAGATAAAGTAGTAGAAAAATCTATCGAAAAATCTATCGAAAAACTTCCCGAAGAGGTTTTACGAACTATTACGCTGGAAGATGTCGAAAAAGTTTTCAGAAATAGAGAAAGACGTTTACCAGATTTGCCTGTAGATGATGCAATGTTGCAAGAGGCAATGACCGAACTCAACAATTTGATAGGTTTGCGAGAGGTAAAAAACCAAATTCACGACCTTATCAAATTGACGCAATTTTACAAAGATACAGGAAAAGATGTATTGGGTAGTTTTTCGATGCACACTATTTTTAAAGGCAACCCTGGAACAGGCAAAACTTCAGTAGCACGTATTATTGCCATGATTTACAAAGCATTAGGAATTTTGGAACGTGGGCATATTGTAGAGTGTGATAGACAAGCATTAGTGGCGGGTTTTATTGGACAAACTGCCATCAAGACAAAAGAAAAAATAGACGAAGCCATTGGTGGAGTTTTATTTATTGACGAGGCGTATGCTTTGGCATCAGACACAGGAAATGACTTTGGAAAAGAGGCTCTGGAGGTAATTCTCAAACAAATGGAAGACCGCAGAGGAGAATTTATTGTCATTGCAGCAGGTTATCCTGATAATATGGATAGATTTATCGAGATGAACCCTGGTATCAAATCTCGTTTTGATAAAACTTTGATTTTTGCCGATTATTCTGCTGATGAATTGTATGAAATAGCTTCGACCATGTTTATGGCAGAAAGGTTATTGCCCGAAGCCGAAGCCGAAGCACATTTACGCAAATATTTGAAATTATTGTATGAACGGAGAGATAAATATTTTGGAAATGCAAGGTCTGTTCGCAAAATTATTTCTCAAGCCATCAAAAATCAACATTTGCGAATGTCGATGATAGATAAAAAATTGCGTACTGCCGAAATGCTTGCAACCATTACAGTCGAAGACCTCAAAGATTTTAACTTAGACGAGGAAGCAGGAAGTGCAAAACGAATTGGATTTATGCGAAATTCTTAAATAGTTATAATTTTTTATAATAAACTAATAAAAAACACAAAATAAGTTAATTTTCTATGATTTTTAGCAAAAAAATTTGGAAATTAAACTTGTCTTGTGTTTTCTTTGTTTCCAAATTCCTATGTAAAATAGGCAATCTATAATGGTTGCTTGTGAAAATATGGGATAAATAACTTTTTTAACAAAATTTCTACAAAACAATGAAAAAATTAGTATTAGTTCTGGTAGCATTTTTTGCCTTTCAAATGGCACAAGCACAGGTTAAAGCAGGTCGTATATTTGTAGGTGGACAACTTTCTTACACTTCTAATGCACAAGAAAGAACAAATAGCAGTTCCTCTTCGTCATTTTATTTAATGCCGTCTGTGGGATATATGCTTAGTAATAATTTTGCGGTTGGTGCTGGCTTAGGCTATAGTACAACAAGCATAGATAATTATTATAACAGTAGCAACAATGCCGTAAATTATACAAGTAGTAGCATCGGTTTGGCACCCTTTGTAAACTATTACAAAGCTATTAATGGGGCTGAAAATTTCTATTTTTATGCACAAGCTAAACTTGGCTTTGCCTCTACTACCACAAAATTCTCCAATAGCTCCAGCTCTGCTTCTGGTACAGATGTATCTTTTGGTATTTCTCCTAATTTTGTATATTTTCCTGCAAAATTAATAGGTATAGAATTAGGTTTTACAGGTTTGGGTTATACTTTGTCTAATCCAGAAGGAGATAATAACAATAGTTCTACGTTTACTTTGGGTGCTAATTCTTTTAATCCAAGAATAGGGTTAAATTTTTGGTTTTAATACAAAATAACGTGAACTACGGTATGCGTAGTTCACGTTAAACTATAGATTATCAAATTTGTAAGTTTTTTGATTACCACTTTTTAATCTATAGTAGTTTACGTTAAGATAAATTATCTAATGGTAGGGTCAAAAGTAACACTTAAATAATATAAAGAACCAATAGTTGGTGTACCCACTCCTTGCGTATATCTTTGGTTAAAAATATTCGCACCGCCTATTTTTACTGCCATATTTTTCATTACACGATAACTAACTTGCGCATCAAATGTATGAAAAGAAGGAATTACGCCATCATAGCCCGTTGCAAAGGCAAATTGATAAATGAATGAATCTTGCCAACGCCATGCCAAGTTAAAACCAATATTTTTATACAAATTACGATTACCAAATGTAACATTCGTTTTATATTCTGGGGTATTGAAAGATGGAACAATAGGGTCTGTGTTATCTCTTTTATATAATTTTGCCCATGTTGCATTTGCACCAATATTAAATCCTTTTCCAAAAGAATAATTAGTTGCAGCTGATATGCCAGTTGAATAAACAGAATTTAGTGCATTAGTCGTAATAATATAAACTTTTGATTTGCCTAAAAGTATATCTGCACCAGATTCTGGATTACTTGTAGGTGTGGTTACATTCATTACTTGCCCATAACCAATAAAATTATCATAATTGCTATAATAATAACTCAAATCAAAAAACAACTTATTATTAATCAAAGTTTTGTAACCAATTTCAAAAGTTTGAACAGTTTCTGGTTTTACAAAGCTAATATTGCTTTTTTGCAATTTATTGTAGTAATCTTTTGCAACTGCTGCCAATCGTACTGGGTCACGCAAAATTGTTGGGTCTGCTTTTATCCTACTATCCTCTAACAACGCACCAACAAATGGATTTACAGAACCAAGTGCAAATGAATTTGTTTGGGCAGGGTTTCCATTAATTACTCCAGGTGCACCACCAATAACTTGAAATGATCCAAAATCTAAATTAAGAAACTGTTCTTGTAAAATAGGACTTTTAAAGCCTGTTTGGTAGGAAATTCTAAAATGATGATTAGGTTTTGGGCTAATAACTAAAGCAATACGAGGCGTTGCCAAACCATCAAAATACTGACTTTTGTCATAACGAAGAGCAGCACTTATTTTAATAATATCATTAAAGATTTTTTTTGAAACTTGTGCAAATGCTCCATATTCATAGTAGTTTGTAGCTTTTGAGCCTGGTTTTGCTGGGTCATCATTATAAAGTAATCCATTAGATTCTGTAGAAAAATAACGGATATTACCACCCACCAAAACATCTGCAAATTTTACGGTATTAGACAAATCCCACTGTCCTTCGACATTAGACAGACTTGATTTTTCGTATATTTTAGCACCACCAGTTTTAGATGTTTTAGATATCAAATCACTTTTGGCTTGTTCAAAAGTAGCAGTGCCTGGTATTAAACGATTTCTGTCTGCATAACGGCGTGCTTCAGCAGCACTATTACCTGTGTATCCTGATATGCTCCCTGTAAAGGCATCTGCATAATCTTTATACCAAGAAATATTATCTTTTGAAGCAGCTTCTAAGCCGTTAGCTAATGCTCTGGTGTCATAAGAATCTCCCAAATCTTGTGAGGTGTTGAATGCACGTACATAAAAATTAGTACCTTTTATTTCAAGTCTATTTTGCACAAAACTTGTTCCATCTAACATAAAACGATTTCCACCTTGAATTATACCTGTTGCAGTGGCATATTTAGCCATGTAAGATATTTCTATTTTTTCTGTAATTTTATAATGCAACCAAGCATCTAATTTTAAATTTTGTGTTTTATAATTCGCTAATACTTCTTCTGTATATCCTGTGCGTGAAACAAGTTTGCCACTTGCAATATCAGCAACAGAGGTTTCATCACCATATGTATTAACAGCATCACGAGCAGGATTATTTGCACCACTTAAACCTGTATTAGATTTATTGATATCTGTCATATCTGTTGCGTGCCAATCTTCTGCTCGTATATAAGAAGCATTTACTTTAAAAGCAAATTTATTATTAAAAGCTTTTGCATATCGTAAGGAAAGGTCATACAGAGGTTTAGAATTATTTTCGCTAATTTGTGCAATACCAGTTTTTACTTGTGCGGACAAGCCTTGATAGAGA
Source organism: Bernardetiaceae bacterium (assembly GCA_044348925.1). Taxonomy (GTDB): domain Bacteria; phylum Bacteroidota; class Bacteroidia; order Cytophagales; family Thermoflexibacteraceae; genus JAAFKA01. The sequence goes on along the minus strand of JBIKRY010000042.1, from coordinate 917 downwards.
AAAGGGTCACGACTTGTAATATTTAAAATTCCATTAAAAGCATTAGGACCATATAAAGCAGAAGCTGTACTTGGAATAATTTCTGAACTTTCTAAGTCAAGCTCCGAAACTCCTAAAATATTTCCTAATGGAATACTAAAACCTGGTGATTGTGCATCCATACCATCTATACGTGTAACAAAACGTGGATTAAATGTGCCTGCAAAACCCCTTGTATTTACAGATTTAATTAGCATGCTACTCGAAACAATATCTACGCCTTTCTGATTTGCCAAAGCATCATAAAAATTCACAGAAGGACTGTTTCTTACTGCTTGGATATTCATTTTTTCAATCGTAATAGGGGAAGTTAAGATATCTTCACTCACTCTTGAAGCAGATACTACAACTTCTTTGCCCATAATAGCTTGTTCTGACAATTCAATCATCAAATCAACAGTATTTCCTGTGATTTCTATCTCTTTTGTTTCATAACCCAACATAGAAATTGACAGTTTGAAAGGTGGCACAGTATTCACTTTTAAAGAAAACTGTCCATTAACATCTGTATTTGTACCTATGTTTGTATTAAGTACACGGACAGTAGCACCAATAAGTGCCTCTTTTTTATCTGATTCTGTTATTTTGCCAGAAATAGAAATTTCTTGTGCAAAGACGGTTATGCTAAACAATAAGAAAAAAGTGCATAGCATTAATTGGGAAAAAATATTTTTTGTCATGTCAAAAATGTTATTAAAAAATTGGATTAAAATATTAATTGTTTTCAATAGTAGTAATTTTTTTTGACTAACAAATATTTTGTTTTTTTTTTTTTCTAAAAAATAGTAAACATATTTAATAATATGAGCAATAAATAAATTTATTTAGTATTTTTTTTGTATTTCTTATTTGTCTGATTTGTAATTTTATAGCTCATA
>JBIKRY010000041.1:0-20853 GCA_044348925.1 Bernardetiaceae bacterium | reverse complement strand
TTTTTCCCATTTTAGGTAATTCATTGATTATCAACAAATTACTAAATGCAAAAAAACGAGTTAAATACTTGATTATCAATTAATTAGTCAAAGTGGGAATTGCTGACTATTTTTTATATTCTATCCAAAGTTTTGATAATCAATTTTTCTACAGTTGCGTCTGCTTGTGTATCAAATTCATTGGTCATGCGATTGGCAACTATAGCATTCAAAGAAAGTGTATGATGCCCCAAAAGTCTTCCTAAAGCATAATACCCTGCGGTTTCCATCTCAAAATTTGTCAATTTGAAACCAAAAGGGCAAAATCCATTGAGTTTTTCGACCAAATCAGGAAAACGCAAAGGAATACGAAGTTTACGCCCTTGCGGTGCATAAAACCCAGGGCAGGTTAGCGTATTGCCTTTTACCATATCAAAGCCTATTTTTTCGGCTAATTCTGTTGAGCCTTTCACACAGTAGGGCTGAAAAGACAAACCAATTACATCTTGCAACCGTTTAGAAACATAATATTCTGACTCATTTTGTTTCAATTCATAAAAAGCCATTAGCGTATCAAAACCAATGGCAGCTATCGAAACCAAGTGCGAAGCCAAAGGAATATCTGCCTGCAAACTGCCCGAAGTTCCTACACGAACAATCGTAAGTGGGGTATGTTCTGTCTTTTGTTTGCGAGTTTGCAAATCAATATTTACCAACATATCCAATTCGTGCATCAAAATTTCTATGTTATCTGTTCCCATACCTGTCGAAATAACAGAGATACGTTTGCCTTTGTAGCTACCTGTGTGTGTAACAAATTCTCGCCGTTTTTTCTCAAATTCAATCGTATCAAAATATTGCGTAACTTTTGCTACACGGTCGGGGTCGCCAACAGTAATAATTTTGTGCGACAAATTTTGTGGCAACAAGCCCAAATGATACACACTGCCGTCTGCATTGAGAATAAGGTCAGAAGGAGAAAATTCCATAGTAGTTTATTGGTAAAAAATTAGAATTACTAATAAAATATAAGCTAATTTTTGGCTGTAATTGATTTTTCTAAGTAACTTACATTACCTATAAGCAGAAAAACTAAAAATTAACCTTTTTTATTTTGTTTGCAAACTACGTTAAAATTTAATTAAAAATATAGGTTTTGAGAACACTTAAGCAAAATTTATTTTTTGGATATGGATACAGAAAAGTTTTTAGAAATTATTTGCAATAATAATAACATTTTTACCATACATATTGTATAAGGTATGTGCAATAAAAAGATTTTGGTATTCCCAAATAGTTACATAAGGCTTATTGCAAACTATAAAAGACAAAATAATTTATAATTTGTATAAATTATGGCAAAATAATTTTCAATTCATAAAATCTTAGTAAATTACGACAAAATTTTTGGGTGCTTAGTTATATGCTATAATTTTATATTTTGCTTAAGACAATATACTCAAAACTAAAATCAGTTATTTATGTCCATAAAATTAGAATCAAAAGTTCCAGATGGCCCCTTAGCGGACAAATGGGCAAAACACAAGTTTTCTATGAAACTTGTCAATCCTGCCAATAAACGTAAATATGATGTGATAGTTGTAGGAACGGGTCTTGCAGGTGCTTCGGCTGCTGCTTCTTTAGCCGAGTTGGGTTATAATGTGAAAGCATTTTGTTACCAAGATAGCCCAAGACGTGCGCATAGTATTGCGGCTCAAGGTGGTGTCAATGCTGCCAAAAATTACCAAAATGATGGAGATAGCGTATATCGTCTGTTTTATGATACCATTAAAGGTGGAGATTATCGAGCAAGAGAGGCAAATGTGCATCGTTTGGCACAAGTAAGTGTAAATATTATTGACCAATGTGTTGCTCAAGGTGTTCCTTTTGCAAGAGAATATGGAGGCTTGTTGGATAATAGGTCTTTTGGTGGCTCACAAGTTTCACGTACTTTCTATGCACGTGGGCAGACGGGACAACAATTATTGTTGGGTGCTTATAGTGCCTTAAGTCGTCAAATTGCCAATGGCAAAGTACAAATGTTTCCACGTACCGAGATGCTTGACGTGATAACTATAGATGGAAAAGCAAGAGGCATTGTAACTCGCAATTTAGTAACAGGTGCTATAGAATCTCATTCGGCACATGCCGTTTTATTGTGTACTGGAGGCTATGGAAACGTATTTTTCTTGTCCACCAATGCGATGGGTTGTAATGCAAGTGCAGCATTTAGAGCCTATAAAAAAGGTGCATATTTTGCAAATCCTTGCTTTACACAAATTCACCCTACTTGTATTCCTGTTTCTGGCGACCACCAATCTAAACTGACCTTGATGTCGGAATCTTTGCGAAATGATGGGAGAGTTTGGGTGCCAAAAAAAGCAGGCGAAACTCGTCCAGCAGCACAAATTCCTGAAGACGAAAGAGATTATTTCTTAGAAAGACGTTATCCATCTTTTGGAAATCTTGTGCCTCGTGATGTGGCTTCTCGCAATGCAAAACAAGTATGTGATGAAGGTAGAGGTGTTGGCGAAACCAAATTAGCCGTATTTTTAGATTTTGCAGATGCTATCAAACGAAACGGAGAAAGTTGGGTAAGTGCCAAATATGGTAACTTGTTTGATATGTATGCCAAAATTACAGGCGAAAATCCATACAAATCTCCTATGCGTATTTATCCTGCGGTACACTATACAATGGGAGGACTTTGGGTAGATTATAATTTGCAAACAACTATCCCTGGGCTTTTTGCATTGGGAGAGGCTAATTTTTCTGACCATGGTGCAAACCGTTTGGGTGCTTCAGCTTTGATGCAAGGATTAGCAGATGGATATTTTGTAGCACCTTATACTGTTGGAAATTATTTGGCTGATATGCCTGTTACAAAAGTAGAAACTTCGCACCCAGAATTTAAAAAAGCCGAAACTTCTTTGAAAGAACAAATGAAAAAACTCATTAGTATCAAAGGAAATAAAACGGTTGACCAATACCATAAAGAACTTGGAAAAATTATGTGGGACAAGTGTGGTATGTCGAGAAGTAGCGAAGGATTGCAAACCGCAAAAAAACAAATTCGAGAGTTGCGTGCAGATTTCTGGAAAAATGTGAAAATTGTAGGTACAGACGAGGAATTAAACATTACCTTAGAAAAAGCCTATCGTGTAGCAGATTTCTTAGAACTCGGCGAATTGATGGTAGATGATGCTTTTAACAGAGCCGAATCTTGTGGGGGACATTTCCGCGAAGAATCACAAACTCCTGACGGCGAAGCTCAACGAAATGATAGCGAATATGCTTATGTAGCTGCATGGGAATATGTAAGCGAAGGCGAAGCAAAATTGAATAAAGAAGAATTGGTGTTTGAAAATGTAAAATTGACACAAAGAAGTTATAAATAGGAAGTTACAAATAAAATTTTACAAAACACTATAGAATTACAAACACTAACTTTGATAAAAGTTAGTGTTTTTTTGTATCGTAGTCCTAAAACCTATGAAAAGCTATGCAACAAACTAATGTAACGTGAACTATTTTCTATTGTTTGTATTCCAACTACAGTATATATTTTTCTAACTATTTGGCTATCAATAAGTGATAAAATTTACAAAAATACATAATTTGTTGATTATCAATTATTTACAAAAGATATATACATACTGTAGCGGAGAAACAAATAACGGCAGAAAGCTAAGTTTATGATTTTATTATTTGCTAATTTGCAATAAAAAAACTAAGTTAGCATTTTGAAAAACAGCATATATGACATTAAATTGGAATGAAATAAAAGATAGGGCATTGACTTTCTCCCGTGATTGGGCAGGTACGCATAGCGAAGATGCAGAAGCAAAGCCTTTTTTAGTAGATTTTTTCAATATTTTTGGTATCAGTCGCCGAAAAGTAGCAACTTTTGAACATCGAGTGAAAAAAATTGATGATTCTGATGGGTATATAGATTTGCTTTGGAAAGGAACTTTGCTGATAGAAATGAAAAGCAGAGGCAAAAACTTAGACAAAGCCTACGAACAAGCAAAAGAATATTTGCATGGATTGAAAGAACACGAATTGCCAAAATATATTTTAGTTTCTGATTTTGAAATTTTTAGGTTATATGACTTAGAAGAGATTGCCGAAAAAACCTCTCAAAACTCCTCCCCAGAAGGAGGAGGTCGGGTGGGGGTTATAGAATTTAAACTCACTGAATTAGTAAATAATGTAAACAAGTTTAGTTTTATTCTTGGTTATCCCAAAAAAATTTATCACGAAGAAGACCCCGCCAATGCAAAAGCTGCCGAAATGATGGGCAAATTGCACGATAGATTGGTAGAAGTTGGTTATTCGGGACATTCCTTAGAAGTGTATTTGGTGCGGGTTTTATTTTGTTTGTTTGCTGAAGATACAAGTATTTTTCAAAAACAACAAGTACAAGATTATATTGAGCAACGCACACAAGAAGATGGCAGTGATTTGGCTGCAAAGTTACAGGAATTATTCCAAGTTTTGAACACGCCAAAAGAAAAACGGTTTAAAAATATGGACGAACAACTGAATGATTTTCCTTACACCAATGGAAAATTATTTGAGGAAATTTTGCCTATTGCAAGTTTTGACAAAAAAATGCGTCAGTCTTTATTGGAATGTTGTTATATTGATTGGAGTAAAATTTCGCCTGCAATTTTTGGCTCCATGTTTCAAAGTATTATGAATCCGATTGAACGTAGAAACTTGGGTGCACATTACACCAGCGAAGGCAATATTTTGAAAGCCATAAAACCCTTATTTCTTGATGCACTTTGGGCAGAGTTTCACCAAATTAAAGGAAATAAAAACAAATTATCCGAATTTCATAAAAAATTAAGCAAACTTAAATTTCTTGACCCTGCTTGTGGTTGTGGCAATTTCTTAATTATTGCTTATCGGGAATTGCGGTTATTGGAAATGGAAGTTTTGGAGGCAATTCAAAAAGGGCAACAAGTTTTGGATATTCGAAGCCTAATTTTAGTTGATGTTGACCAAATGTATGGCATTGAATATGAGGAATTTCCTGCACGTATTGCCGAAGTTGCGATGTATCTTGTTGACCACCAAATGAATATGTTGATTCAAAAACGGTTTGGTAAATATTTTGTGCGGTTGCCACTCAACAAAGCTGCAACCATTGTTCATGGCAATGCCTTGCATATAGATTGGCAAAAATTGCTAAATCCTGCGAATTTTGCACCAAAAATTGACGTTTACACAAAGCACGCAAATATTTATTTGGTAGAAGAACCGCAAGAAACTTACCAAACAAATAAAAAACAGAAATCAAATAACACAACAAATAACACAAACAAGGCACTCGAAACGGTTGATAATCTTAACATACAAACCGAAACTTACGAAGTTCACAAGTATAATTCGGAACAATATGCAAGTATAAAGTATGATTATATTATGGGAAATCCTCCGTTTTTGGGTTCAAGAATTATGAATGCCACACAAAAACAAGATTTATTGAGAGTTTTAGGATATTCAAAAGATGCGGGAGAATTAGATTATGTTACAGCTTGGTATTTTAAGGCTGCAAAATATATTCAAGGTACAACAATTAAAGTAGCTTTTGTTTCTACAAATTCAATTACACAAGGTTTACAAGTAGGAATTTTATGGGGACAATTACAAAAAAATTATAATATTAAAATTCATTTTGCACACAGAAGTTTTAAATGGACTAATGAAGGTAGAGGAATTGCTGCGGTGCATTGTGTGATTATAGGTTTTGCAAATTTTGATACAGAAGATAAAAGTATTTTTGACTATGAAGACATCAAAGGCGAGGCTCACGAGCTAAAAGTAAAAAATATCAATCCGTATTTAGTAGATGCAAAAGATATTTTAATCGCAAAAAGAAGTACGCCGATTTGTAATGTGCCTAAGATGAATTTTGGAAATATGCCTGCTGATGGTGGAAATTTTTTATTTACAACAGAAGAAAAAGATATTTTTCTGAATAAAGAGCCCAACGCAGGGCAATATTTTAAACCTTTTATTTCTGCTTACGAATTTTTGAATAATAAAAAAAGGTGGTGTTTGTGGCTACAAGATATAGAACCACAAGAACTAAGAAGTTTGAAGTATGTAAAAGAAAGAACAGATAAAATAAAAGAATTGAGAAAAATATCTGCACGTCCACAATTAGCAGAAATCTCTTATCTTTTTGCACAAATAACGCAACCCAAAGGACTCGATTATATTGTAATTCCTCGTGTGTCGTCTGAAAATAGAAAATACATTCCTATTGGATTTGTAGATAAAAACTGTATTGCTGGCGATTCTTGTCTAATTATTCCGAATGGAACTTTGTATCATTTTGGAATTTTGACTTCACTTATACATATAGCTTGGGTAAAAAGTGTTTGTGGAAGACTAAAAAGTGATTTTCGTTATTCAAAAGATATTGTTTACAATAATTTTCCGTTTCCCGAAAATCCAGACACAAAACAAGTAAAAGCTATTGAAAAAGCTGCACAAAAAGTATTAAATATTAGAGCAGAATTTCCAAATAGTTCGTTGGCAGATTTATATGACATAGGCACAATGCCACAAAAATTACTAAAAGCCCATAATGAACTCGATAAAGCTGTTGATTTGGCATACAGACCGCAGCCTTTTACGAGTGAGGCAAATCGTATGGTATTTTTGTTTGAGTTGTACGAAAAATATACTGCGGGGCTTTTTGTGAAAGAGAAAGTGAAGAAAACAAAGAAAAAAGATGCCTGATTAAGATTTCCGTCATGGTTTGCGTTAAATTCGCAATGGAATGGAAACAATTTCATTAGCACGTCAAACTTGCCTTGAAAAGCTACTTTTGACGTGTTTTTTGTGTGATAAAAGTTGTTTTTTTTGTGTAATTTTAATTAAATTATTGATTAATACACAAAAATTAGCAAAAAACGCAAGTAGTCAAAATTGTAGAAAGTTTTGGTTGGAATGATAAAAAAGACGATAAAAAGGGATAAAATATGTTTCTTTTTGTATCTTTGTGTAATACAAACCGTAGGAAATTATGCAGCTAAATTATTTAATAGATAATCAAAATAAACGTCAGTCTGTTGTTATTCCGATAGAAGAATGGAAAGCAATAGAAGCCAAATTATTGGCTTTTGAACAGCATTTACAGTTTTATGCAGACCTAAAAATAGCTTTTCAAGACATAAAAACAGCCATAAGCACACAAAAACGTAAAAAAACATTAGCAGAACTTATTCAAGAACTTAACACAGATGTATCAAATTGAGGTTTCTGAATTATTTGAAAAGCAAGCAAAAAAGCTAATCAAAAAATATCCTTCATTAGCTATTGAATTGCTTACTTTACAAACACAGTTGGCTGAAAATCCTTTTATGGGCGTAGCATTAGGAAATGATACTTATAAAATTCGTTTGGCAGTGAAAAGTAAGGGCAAAGGCAAAAGTGGCGGTTTACGAATAATTGATTATGTTTTTAAAAGCAACGAAACTATTTATTTACTTTCTATTTATGATAAATCTGATGTGAGTAGTATTTCAATAGAAACTATTAAAAGTTATGTGTCCGAAATTCTAGAAAGTTTTGGTTGGAATGATAAAAAAGACGATAAAAAGGAATAAAATTTTTCAGAAACACGTCAAACTTGCCTTGAATTGTGTACGTAGCAAGAGCTACGTACTTACGTTACTTTACATTTCTCAAATCTAAGGCAAGTAGTTTTTTGGCTGAAAATCCTGTTACCAACACAACCAAAATAGTCATACTTCCACCAAAAATTACCGATTGTACTACGCCCATTAGTTTGGCTGCTGCACCCGACTCAAAAGCTCCTATTTCGTTAGAAGAACCTATAAAAATATTATTGACTGCTGAAACTCTGCCTTTCATGGCATCGGGAGTCAAAGTTTGTACTAAAGTGCTGCGAATTACTACGCTTACACTATCAAATGCACCTGTCATAAACAAACAAGCCAAAGAAAGCCAAAAATTTGTAGAAATAGCAAATAAAATTGTGCTAATTCCAAAACCAATTACACAAGCTAATAATAAAATTCCTGCTTTTTTGCCTATTGGTTGGTAAGCCAAAAAAGTTGCCATTAACACCGCACCAATCGCAGGGGCAGCACGCAAATAACCCAAACCCGCAGCATCTGTATGCAAAATATCTTTTGCAAAAACAGGCAACAAAGCCACCGCACCTCCAAACAAAACCGCAAACAAATCTAAAGATAAAGCACTGACTAACAACTGATTACTGAACACAAACCGCAAACCTTCTTGGATTCTATCTCGTACCTTTTCGCCTACAATTTTTGTAGGTACAGGTTTGGAAACAATAGCAATAGCACTCAAAACTGCTACAAGAATTAGCAAAACTTGCACCAAATACGTATTTACAATACCCAAAGAAATATACAACAAACCTGCCACCGCAGGTCCCACCACAGACGCAAATTGCCAAACATTACTACTCCAAGTTACTGCATTTTTATAGATAGATTTGTCCACTATCTGTCCCATAAATGCCGTAACAGATGGACTAATAAAACCTCGTGCAATGCCTGTAAAAAAAATAATACTGTAAATAATTAGCAATAATTGGTTTTGCTCTATGTTATTACGGTAATAAGTTACGCTTAGTAACGCAGTTCCACATAAAAATAGTATGCTCAAACAAGTAAGAATAATATATTTACGGTTTTTACTATCTGCCAAATGTCCTGCATATAAAGCTACTGTAATAGCAGGTATAGCTTCTGCCAAACCTATCAAGCCCAAAGAAAAACTATCGTTGGTTATTTCATACACTTGCCAACTCACTACCACAGCCTCTATTTGAATGGCTAAGGTCATAAACAAACGCAAAAATAAAAAAAATCTAAATTCTATATTACGCAAAGCAATATACGGGTCATGGATAGTGTGCATAGAATAATGTATAACTGGTTGATTAGCAATATTTTACAAGTTTTAAAATTCGTATATTTGCCTTTAGGCGAATGTATAGTTCCTAAGCATTTGCTACAAAATCTACAATAATTTTTCCATTTTCGCAATGTTGCTGCAGTTCATTTTGTATCCAAGTATCTACTTCTTTTTCTATATTTTTGGGAAATAATACGTGAATATTAGGTCCTGCATCTAAAGTAAAATAGACAGGAAGTTTGGTATTTTGTCTAAATTGTTTTATTTTTTCCAACATTATCAGCGTATTTGGGTGCATAAGAATCACAGATGGTGTAGAATTCATCATCAATGCGTGCAAAGTAAGTGCTTCATTTTCAAGCACTTCGCCAAAAGTTTCTATATCTCCTGTTTGTAAAGCTGGTAATAATTTTGCAAAATTATGGTTTGCTTGTTGATACCGTACTTTTGCAAAGGGGTGGGTTTGCATTAGAGAATGCCCAGCACGACTCGAAACAGATTTTTCGGCAGAACTTGCAATCAAAATACGGTTTTGATAGGTTTTGAAAATTGGGTGAAAATCTGTAATTGGTATTGCAAATTCGTCTGAAGATTGTGCCAATAAGTCGGTTTTGCCCCAAGCAGCCATAAACGGAAATACAGACCTACAAGCACTACCAGATGCCAAACGTGCCAAAAAAGAGGCTTTTTGTAGATAAGAATTTCGTTCTATCAACGTGCCTTCTATTTGTTGCTCGATGCTACATAGGCACAATGCCAAAGCACCCATGCTTGAAGCCGAAGAGGCAATTCCTGTCGAATGTGGAAAAGAATTTTTGGAGGAAATTTTTAGATAAACCTTTGGTAACCAAGTTAATACGTCTATTTGGCTTGCTAAAAATGTATCTATTTTTGCCTTAAATTTGTCGTTTGTTTGTCCTTCAAATAGAAATTCTGTAGAAATTTCTGTTTGCTTTTCTCGCAATTCATATTCGATGGTCATCTCGGTAAATGCTTGCGAAAGTGTAAAACTTAAGGAAGGATTTTCGGGTATTTGTATGCCTCGTTTTCCCCAATATTTGATGATAGCAATATTGGAAGGGCATCGATGAGTAATTTTAAACATAGTTTTTTGATAAAATAGGAAACAAAAGTAGCAAAAAAATAATGTATAAAAAATATTAGTAAGGTTTATAGCAAGAGGGCAAAATTATCTGACACTTGATAGGTGTCAGATAATTCATTTCCAAAGGGTTTTACAAATAAAATTATACCTTTTTACAACAACTCAAAAATACGTTTCATAGATACTGCATCACCAATTTCTTTATGCAAATCAGCAATCGCAAGACGTTTTTGTTCGGCTGTATCTCTGTAACGAATAGTAACGGTATTGTCTTCCAAAGTTTGGTGGTCAACAGTAATACAAAACGGAGTTCCTAACAAATCTTGTCGTGTGTATCTTCTACCAATTGAATCTTTTTCTTCGTAATTTAGGTTAAAATCTAATTTCAAATCATTAAAAATCTGCATAGCTTTTTCGGGCAAACCATCTTTTTTGGTTAGCGGGAAAATTGCAGCTTTAATTGGTGCAATAGCTGGGTGAAATTTCAAATAAATTCTTTCTTTCACTTCGCCATTTGCATCAACGCCTTTTTCCTCTGTATAAGCATTGCACAAATGAGCCAAAAACAAACGGTCTGCACCTACAGAAGTTTCTATCACATAAGGCACATAGTTTTTGTTAATGTCATTGTCATAATATTGCTGTTTCTTTTTCGATAATTCTTGGTGTTGTGTCAAATCAAAATCTGTACGAGAGTGAATGCCCTCCATTTCTTTGAAACCAAATGGAAACTCAAACTCAATATCTACCGCAGCATCAGCATAATGTGCTAATTTTACGTGGTCATGGTATTGCAATTTTTCAGTAGGCAAACCTAATGCTTTGTGCCATTTTAGGCGTGTTGCTTTCCACTGTTCATACCATTCTTTTTGCGTACCTGGTTGAATAAAAAACTGCATTTCCATTTGCTCAAACTCACGCATACGGAAAATAAACTGACGTGCAACAATTTCATTTCTAAATGCTTTACCAATTTGGGCAATACCAAAAGGCAATTTCATACGACCAGATTTTTGCACATTTAAGTAGTTTACAAAAATACCTTGTGCAGTTTCTGGTCTTAAATAAATTTCGCTTGATTCCTCCGCCATTGCACCCAATTGCGTGCTAAACATTAAATTAAATTGGCGAATTTCTGTCCAATTTGCGGTATTTGAAATAGGACATTTAATATTTTCGGCAATAATCAAATCTAATAATGCTTTTAAATCGTTGTCATTCAAGCATTTATTCATTGCATCTAATACTTGTTGTGCTTTGGTAGCTTCGCCTTTTGCAATGAGTTCGTCTGCGTGTTTTTCGAGGAGTTGGTCTGCTCGGTATCTTTTTTTCGAGTCTTTATTGTCGAGCATTGGGTCTGCAAAACTTGCTACGTGTCCTGAAGCTACCCAAGTTTTTGGGTGCATCAAAATTGCAGCATCAATACCCACAATATTTTCGTGAAGTTGCGTCATGGATTTCCACCAACACATTTTCAGGTTATTTTTTAGTTCCACACCGTTTTGACCATAATCATAAACAGATGCCAAACCATCATAAATTTCAGAAGATTGGAATACAAAACCGTATTCTTTTGCGTGAGAAATTACTTTTTGAAAAACATTATCATTTGTTGCCTTACCCTCTTGAGGTTTTGCAGCAGTTGTTTCTTTGCTCATTATGTATCTAAGTTTTTTGCAAAAATAGTTATATTTTGGATTTTACTAACAAAAAATAGAAAAGATATATAGAAAAGATACAGATAGGCTAAGTTTTTTTTATTTTGGAACTTAAATTGCAATATTTCGTAAAAGAAAGTAGGAAATACATTTTTTTATGACCTAATCTAAGTTGCGTAGTAACCCTATATTCACCTTTAGGCGAATAGGCGTATTAATTCCTACGCAACAATATTTTTTAAAGTTATTCCGAATATAAACTTTAGTCTATATTTGCTAACTTATAACATGCTAACCTCAAACCACTTATTTTTTATGAAAAATTACCTAAAAATTATTTTTGTACTATTTTTAAGCACCTATGCACAAATAGGATTTGCTCAAGACAAAACCATCGAGATAGCTAAAGTAGCTTTTCAAACTGCAAATATTACAAATTTGTCCCAATATTTACATAGTGAAATTGCTGTAGTGGTGGAAGATGAACAGTCGTCTTCGGGCAAATCGGCTGCTGAGAATGGATTAAGGGCTTTTTTTGCCAAACATTTGGTAACACATTTTGCTTTTATTCACCAAGGTAACTCTAAAGATGGGAAATTTTTTGTGGTTGGTAAATATGATTATGCAGGTGGTTGCTACCGAGTTCGGCTAAATTTGCGGAATTATGGAGGCGAATATTTGATTGATAACATAGATTTTACAAAAGACTAAAAAAAATGGTAAATTTTTTGCATAATTGTATTTTTTTGTAATATTATTATATTCACTTACTCTTAAATATAATGTTATGCGTTTAACTTCTGTAATTTTTATTTTTATTTTTCTCTCTTTCTCTAATTTAATTGCACAAAAAAGGGGAGAACCATTTTTAGATGATTTAAAGGCTGTTATTAAACAGGCAAAAGACGGAGATATACCTGCTATGTTGCAAGTTGCTGACCGTTGTCGTGGTACTTTTTTTGCAAATGATGAAGTACGAGATTACAAGCAAGCCAAAAAATGGTGCGAGGAGGCTATAGAAAAAGAACCTGCAAACCCATTAGCCAACTTGATGTTATTCAAATTATTTGTGGTTGGTAATTATGGTGTTGAAAAAAGCCCCGAAATAGCCAAACAGTATTTTTTGAAAACTATAGAAACTAATGGGGACAAGCTACTGACTAATTATCCTGATGCCTATAATTTAGATTTGCGTAATTTTTTTAGCACTTTTGAAAAAGCACAAGTAGGCTCTGTCGAAGATATGATTTCGTTGGCACGAATGTATTACCATTATGAAATTAGCTTTAAAGAAGCTATGCTTTGGATAGAAAAAGCTAAAGCATCGGGCAACGAAGATGCAAACTATTTGTATGAAAAATGGCAATGGGCAAAAGCAACGCAAAAAGATGAATCTGCCTTAATAGCCATTGAGCATAGAAATGCTTTGGGGAAAAGCACGTTTGCAAGTATCTCGTTTTTACTTGCTGCAAGAGGTAAAAATATGGTGCAAGCCACTGACTTAGAAACTATTGGCAATAACTTCGCAAAAATTCAAAACAATGAATTACAAGTGAAAGCTAATGCTGCTATAGCTTTTTATTATACAGGCAAAAAACAAATTTCTCTGCTACGCAAATTATCCGAAAATGTAACAGGTACTAAAATAGACGAGTATTTTTGCAAAGATGCTTTGACACTTCTCCAAAATTTGGATAATGAAACCAAAACCATTACAGGTTTATTAACTTTTGCAGCAAAATACCAAGATATGAGTAATTTTGCTTTTTCTATAGAGGAATATAACCAAAATTATGGTGGAAAAATAGACCAACTCCTTAAATTACAACAAATAATATCTGCACCGAGTAATACGGCGTTTTTGAGTGCCAGCAATGTAGAAGCATACCAAAATGAACTCAAACAGAAAGCAGTACAGATAGTTGCAGCCACCGACAATATTATGAAATTTGTATCTCTAAAAAGATTAGCAGATGTTGATAAATGGCTTTTGTCTATTCCAGAGCTAAAATCTGCTATGGAAAAACAAATGGTAGTCTTGGGCGTAACCGCAGCTAATTTGAATTTTTATTACGAAAAAAATTTAATGGAAGAGAAAATATTTAAAACTTTAGACGAGGGTAAAAGATATTTTTACTACATTAAATCTTCTGATTTGGATAGTGCAGGCAGAGAAAAATTATTGGGAATGTTGAAAAATAAGGTTTTAAATGATGTAATTGGTAGTGCAAAAACTCCCGAAATATTGGAAAAACTAAAAACTGCCTCTAATACACAAGGTTGGTTATTGCCCGAAGTACAAAACCGTTACCTAACTATGTTAAATGAAAATATAGAATGGTTTACAGGCGTAGTAGATAGAAATGATGTGAGATACTTATTTACAGCCACTTTAGATGCTACAGATAAAACAAAATATGTGGTAGAAATTAAAGGCGTAAAAAATGAAGAAGCACATTTGGTATATTCTGGTATGGTCAAAGTACAAGATTTATCGGAAAAAAGTAAAGAAATTCGTGTAAAAGCATTTTTCTCGTCTAATGATGGTAGCACTTGGCGAGTTTTTGCGAATGATTTTTTAGAAACTTCGATGATACAAGGAGATGATTATCTGAAGTTTAAGCCACAAGGCAGAATGACAAGTTGTGCAGACCCAACACATAATGTCCCTAAAGATGATATTGCACGTAGTTTTGTCCAATATGAATTTACGGTGCAAAATGCCGTAAAAACAGCACTTAAGGTAATGATTTTGGAATTTAATAAAGTTTTATTGCCTCTGTAAATAAGTTTGATAAACTAAACAATAGTTTTAGATTATAGACCTTTCAAGTTTCAAAAACTTGGAAGGTCTTATTTGTTACCAATAATACAGTTCAAAGAAATTTTACTTGTTTTATTCATAAAACTATTTCGCAATAACAATTAATACTAAATTGCAAGATATTTCTAAATAGTTACAAAAAATGAATAAAACACAATACATCTTATTGGCATTGGCTTTTTTGCTTATCACTGCCCTTTCTTTTTTGCCAAAAACAGTAGTCAAAAACATAGATAAAGAATTATCTACAAAAACAGACACTAAACAAGAGAACACCAATAGTGTCGCACAAGCCAGCAATGATAGTGCAGTTACAAGTATGCACAATACAAGTATTAATGAAGAACAGCTAAACAAATTAAGTAATTTTTCTAAATCTTTTCAAACTGCAAAAGATGAAAAAACTAAAGCTATTTGGATAGATTCAATGATAATTTTGTTGCAAAGTGCCAATAAATACGATTCGGCAGCTACTATAGCAGCTACTTTTGCTGATAGTTATGCCACAACCTCTAATTTTTTGCGGGCTGGAGATACATATTATAGTGCCTTGCAATTTAGTATGAATGAACAAAAGAGTAAAGAATTTGCAGAAAAAGCCCGCAACTATTTCCAAAAAATAGTAGATAAAGAGCCAGATTTTTCGGAGGCAAAAGTAAAATTAGGTTTAACTTATATTGTTTCGGCTACGCCTATGCAAGGAATTTTGATGATTCGCGAAGTCCTTAAAAAAGAGCCAGAAAATACATTTGCTATTATGAGTTTAGGAAAACTCTCTATTCAATCAGGGCAATATGACAAAGCCATTGAAAGATTCAAACAATTATTGGAGATACAAAAAGACAATGTAGAAGCAAAATTTTTGTTGGCGGTAAGTTTAGGAGAAACAGGCAAAAAAGAAGATGCCCTAAAATTACTCGAAGAAATCAAACAAACAAGCAAAGACCCCGCAGTATTGATGCAAACCGAAACCTATTGGAAACAACTTAGCGAGGGAAAATAGTGGGGTAGTAATAGTGCCAAAAACGTATCCAATACCAATTAGATTGGCTACATAAACGAAAAGTAGTTTTGGAATTTTAACACTAGAAAATAGCATAAACCTAACAATTATGGAAGAGTTGTTAGGTTTAATTTTAGGTACACAAGCAAAAATTATTCAAAAAATTAGCATAGTTGTTGTATTTCTCAGCAATTATGCTCGATGAAAGATTTATTCTTGTGTAATATGTTCTTTTGCAGCTAAGATTTCTTCGACTACATGGTAAGAAAAATCTTCGCCTGCTAACCTTGATTCATGGATAATATATTCTACTACTCCCATAAATGCGGTGTTGTTTATGGTATTAGAACATGCTTTTCGATAATAAGACTGTTCTAAATTAAGGATAAAAAGTACATCAGCTTTGCTAATATCGCATTTTGTTTCTTTTGGCAAACCGTAAAAAATTGGTGATGCAAAATCTAATGAATTCATGTACATAATGTTAAGTTGTTGGTCGCAAATAAAAAATAGTAGTTTGTTAGCCTGTGTAGCATACAAATATTATTTGTTGCTGTGTATAAGACGTAGCTTGTCGTATAAATGTTGCATTTTAACGAAAAAATAAAACTTTTTTTAACAATTTTCATCTATTGTAAACCAAGCATTATATCTAATTATTAGTTAATTTACAATTTTTATCCAATTAAATAATAGTTAAATCGTATGTTCATTATTTACAATTTATATTTGTTTGTAATCTTTCGCCTTTTTGTTTGGCTATTTTCCACATTTGGCAGGCTTTTTCCATTTGTTTGTTCTGTTGATAATTTTCTGCCAAATAACTATAAACATTGCTTACAGTGGAATCTAAAGTTACTGCTTTTTCAAAATTGGTAATAGCAAGTGCAATATTTCCTTTTTTATTTTCCAAAATTCCTAAATTTCGGTATGCAAAACCATTTTTTGCATCATAGAGTAGAGATTTTTGCAAAAAATCTTCTGCTTCTGGCAATCTATTCAATTGTGTTAGCACATAGCCTTTGTTGCTCAAATAATAGGCTTGATAAGGATTTTCTACAATAGCTTTTTCTATATAATTTAGTGCCTCATTCCAATTTCCTTCTTCTGCCAACACTAAACCCATATTATTTAAGGCAAAATCTTGTTTTGCATCTATAGCAATGGCTTTGTTAAAATATTGCTTTGCTTCTGCAAAATTATTTTCTTGGTATGCCGCCACGCCCAAATTTATCCACGCATCTACATTTTTGGGATTAAGGCTACTTGCCTTCCGAAAATCGGCAATAGCTTCTGTATTTCGTCTAATTTTAGTATATATTGTTCCGCGACTTACATATACTTTTGCACTATCTTGATAACTTGCCAAACAACGATGAAGGTCTGCTAATGCCTCCTCATATTTTTCCAATTCAAACAATACATTTGACCTATTGTAGTAGGCATCAGGTAGGCTGTCGTCTAATGAAATAGCTTTGCTATAGTCTGCTAAAGCATTTTGGTAATTTTTCATTTTTTCGTAGGTTACGCCTCTGTTGATATAGGCGTTTGCAAAAAGGCTATCTTTTTTTATTGCTTCATCAAAAAAACGAACTGCCTCTTTATAATCGTAGGTTTCTAAACTTGTTTTACCACGTAAAAAAAAACGAACTGCCTCGTCATGCGTAGAACGACAAGCAAAAAAAACAAAACTTGCAAATAAAAGTATTATTAAATTATTTTTCATATAGTTATTGCTGGGTATATTTTTAGAAATATGTATATAATGTAGGTTTTTGTAAAGTGCTTGATTGTTTTCAATAATTTCTTTGTGCGTGAAAACTTGCAAAATAACAAATTATAGCAACTATTGTTTTCAAAACTACTTTTTATTTTACTTAGTTCCTATTAGGCATTTTTCCAGCAGGTTTTCCAACTACTTTGTTACAATTTGTTGCAATTTATTGCCTAATTAGCTCCAAAATACCAAAAACAATTTTGCAAGTAAGTTGCTTTTTAAAAATACTTAAACTAAGTTGCATAGGAAACAAAATATAGCGTATGAAATATTATTACCAACTTATTTTTTTAGTATTATTATTTTTATTGCAAAAAACTCTATCTTTTGGGCAGGATTTTCGTGTAGAAACCTATCAAGTGGAACAGGGATTGCCCACCAATCTAACAAAAGCTATTACCAAAGATAGGCAAGGTTTTGTTTGGGTAGGAACAGATGCTGGAGTTTTGCGTTTAGACGGAAAAGCAGTATTACATTTTAACCAACACTTGCCAAGCAACTATGTAAAAGCCATATTGAAACGAAAAAATGGCGATATTTTAGTTGCCAATGACAAAGGAATTTCTAAAATAGATAATCAAATAGATACCGTTTTGTTTAGTAATATCTTGGAAACACAGATAGAAATTACAGATAAAACCATTACCCCACCTAAAAGTTTATTTGAAGACAGCAAAAGCCGTTTATGGATTGGCGAAGACCAAAGTATTAGTTGCTTGACAGATAAAGGCTTGAAACATTATGCTTTTGACCAAAATTGTAGAACTACAAGTTGGGCAAGGGCTTTTACGATTGTTGAAGATGCAATAGGCAATATTTATGCAAGTTCGCAACGTGGATTTTTGTTCCGTTACAATGAAATTAAAGACAATTTTGAATCTATTAATGTCGTACAAAAAGTAAATGTAATTAGTGCTTTTTTAACTACAGAAAAACAAACTGTATGGTTGGGAACAGAAAATGGCGTAACAGAAATTGTGATGGATTTGGAAGGGAAAGTAATACGAGAAGAAAAAATATTGAATTTGCCTAATGTTTCGTTTCTTAATAAAGACACAAAAGGCAATTTTTTTATTGGAACTTGGAATCAGGGTTTATATGTAGCCAAAAAAGAAAATGGGAAAATTGTAGCCAAAAAAGTAGAAAATTTACATTACAAAGTAATCAATGATATATGTATAGATGCCAATAATGATGTTTGGTTAAGTGCTGATGATGGGGTAGCCTTATTACATTATTCTTTTTTTGCAAAACCTATTTTTGCAGCCGAAAGAAATTATATGATTACGATGCAGGAAGGCGTGGACAACAATATTTATGCAACCGAAGGAGCATCTGTAATCAAAATATCGGATTCCTCTTTTATTGGTACAGAAGTCGTAAAATCTATACAATATGGCACTAAAGACGTGCTTTGTGTAACACAAAACAAATATGGTATTTGGGTAGGAACTTCAGATGCAATGCTATATAGAGTTTATGCAAACAAAGTAGATACAATTAACCTCAAAAAATTTGCTAATAAAATTACTTTTTTGTTGTATGACGAAGACGATAATATTTGGGCTTGCCAACCAGATTATAAATTACTCTTAAAAATTAAGCCTAATTTGGAAGTTGTAAAATATGACGAAAGTAAAGGAATTACTACTACAGTTTTTATTATTCGAAAAAGCCCTAATGGTACAATTTATTGTGGTGGAAATGATGTCAAAGCATATTTGTTTCGTTACGACAAAAATAAAGATGTATTTACCAATATTAGTAGCTCTTTAGCAGTTGCCAAAAACAAAGAAATGCGTGTCGAAGACCTTTGTATAGATTACCAAAATACGATTTGGTTGGCAAGCACTTATGGTCTTTTGAAATATGGAAAAGACAGCACGCAACGCATAAATTTGGAGGCAGACATTGAAATTAGGGCAGTAGCAGCCTCCAAAGACAGTAGTTTGTGGCTCGGCACCAATTTTGGCTTGCTCAAATATAGCAAAGGTGATTTGTTACGATTTGATGAATTTAATGGTTTGCCTTCCAAAACTATTTCACACCGTTGCGTGTTGCTCGACCAAAATAATAAAATTTGGGTAGGCACTGCCAACGGAATGAGTTATTCACAAGGCACGTATAATGACCTCGCAAAAACCCCAAAACCTTTGTTTATTTCGCTAAATATCAATGGACAATTATTACATTTGAGTAAGCAACAAAAATATGTTTTCAAAAATAATTCTTATTTGGAAGCTACTTTTGCATCGTTATCATATCCTGCAAACAAAATTTTTTATAAATATAGATTGGTGCAAACAGGAAAAGAGGAATGGACTGTAGCAAGTAGCAAATCTGATATTATTTTTCCGCAGTTACGTAGTGGCAATTATACTTTAGAAATTGTAGCTTTACAACAAGGTGCTTATTTGTGGAGTGATGTTTTGCAGTTTTCGTTTACGATTGCCACGCCATTATATTTGCAGTGGTGGGCTTTTATTATTTATGCCATTGCTTTGGCTGCCATTATTTGGATAGCCATACGAATATATGCCCGTAGATTATTATTAGAAAAAAATAAATTAGAAAGAATTGTTTGGATGCGTACTCAAGAAATAGAATTGCAAAAACAAGAAATTATCTTGCAAAAAGATGAATTAGATATAAAATCAAAACTATTGCAACAAAAAAATGATAATGTAATGGCAAGTATTAATTATGCCAAAAGAATTCAAGATGCAATGTTGCCAAGTACCGAAAGAATGAAAGATTTGTTTCCCGATTCTTTTATCATTTTTAAACCTCGTGATGTGGTTAGTGGAGATTTTTATTGGTGTAGTGAAACAAGTTTGTCGTTTAAAAAAAGTCTTTCTCGGCAGATTGTAGCCGCAGTAGATTGTACAGGGCATGGCGTACCTGGGGCTTTTATGTCCTTGATAGCCAATAGTTTGCTCGAAGAAGTTTGTAATATGCGTGGCATAGCACATACCGACCAGATTTTGGTAGCTTTGCACCAAAGTTTACAAAAAGCATTAAAACAAGAGCAAAATGAAAATCATGACGGTTTTGATATTGCTTTATGTATTATAGACAAAACAAATCAAGAAATAGAATTTTCGGGAGCAGGAAATCCATTATATTTTGTACATAATAATACCTTTGAAACCATCAAAGGAAATTTTGGTGGAATTGGTGGACATTCTCGCAAAATAGCTAATGAATTTGTGCGACATACCATTAGTTTTGATAAAACAATTACATTTTATATTTTTTCAGATGGATTTCAAGACCAATTTGGAGGTGATGCAAACAAAAGGTATTCCAGCAAAAGATTACGTGCAACTTTAGAAGAAGTATATTTATTGCCAATGGCAGAGCAAAAAACAAAAATAGAACAAAGTTTTATAGATTGGAAACAAAATTACAGACAAAATGATGATGTTCTTTTGTTAGGAATAAAAGTAGAAGTCTAATATTGTTTTTTACCTTTTTTATTTTATATTTGTAGGAAATAATTTAACAGAATCACTATGCTTGCCAACTTAGACAATGAAATCATCTTTAAAAAAGCCTTTACAGACAAAACAG
>JBIKRY010000282.1:0-6284 GCA_044348925.1 Bernardetiaceae bacterium | reverse complement strand
ACTTTGGGAGAACATCAGAGCTATATTTTTCTTCAAATCCTGTGAAAATTTCGCACAACTCTACCAAGAGTTGGCAAATGCCTATAGGGTAAAATTGGAATAAAGTGCCAAAGTGGGAATTGCTGAAGGTTGTTTTTAAATTTGCACAAGTGTCTGCTAATCAACACATTCGCCTAAAGGCGAATATACTTTTATACTTTTATCTGTTATTACTTAAATTTGAAAACTTTGTTTTTCTAATTTTGTACTTAATATTTTTTCTATCAAAATTTTAGCAATAATTTCGTCTAAATTGTAACTTTCCACGACTATTTCTTGATATACATATATTTCTTGGGTGTAAATTTCTGGATTATAATTTCCCAACAAATATAACATTTCTTGCATTTCGTTTGTAATTATTGCTTTTTGCACATAACTTAAACGGTAATGTTTGGTATCGGGTAAAAACTCTAATAGTAATATTTTTGCAAGTATATTTTCTAAACAAATAATTTGCATAGGGCTTGCAACAAAGGGTAATTCCTCATCAAATAGATAAGATAAAGGAAAGTATGGGTTTAAGAAAGTGCTATAAGGAATGTAATTTGTGCGTAATTCTTTTGTTATTTTCTCTATTTCTTCGTCTATTATCGTATCTAACCAACGAGTTTTATGCAAATCTTGGTAAGGCAACCAGTGATTTTCGCCATCATGATATTGTATATTTCCTAATCGTAATTTGTAATCAAAGTCTATATTTTTATGTAGAATATACCCAGGGTAGTAATATTTTTTGCCCAAACGGATTGCAAAATCTATTTCAAGGAGCATTGTAAACATTCCTAAGCTATATTTTTGATAATTATGGTCAAACAAACCTAAAATACTTGCGATAGTTTGATTACCAATATCAAAATAGCTTACTGCAATCAGTTTATCTTTATCATACACCGAAATTTCTTGTGTGTGAAAAGGGTTCTGCTTTGGGTTTTCGTATCCATACAAAGATAATGCTAAAGTAGGCAAAATAGTGCCTGCAAAACGATGTTTGTGGGCTTGGTATAGTTGCTCTTTTTCGTCATTGAGGATTGGAGGATTGATTTCGTAACGAAACTGTTTGGTATTGCGGACATAATTTTTGTGTAAACTTTTTGGGAATTGGTAATTTTGAAGATTAACTCTAATGTTGATGGTGGCGTGCATTCCTTTTGCTAAACAAACTATTTTTTGTTTGCCCAACATATTACAGTTGCGAAACCAGCCATGTGCAAGAAAACGGTCTAATCTTTTTGGAGAAAGGAAAGGATTTTGGTAAAGATGAACAAGCATGCAATAAAAGAATAAATAATTTATGAAATAATAGATAGATTTACAAAAAGTAAATTTGGTAATAATTTGGCAAATATATCAAAAAATACTTATAAAATACTATATTTCCACTGCTCTTTTCTATACAAAAAATTTCACAGAAAAGTTTAGTTCTTTGGTAGCTAATTTCCAAATCATCATCCTTACAAATAGGTTTTCTGCATCAAAATTATTTTAAGCACATAGTAACATAGAGGCATAGAAAAATAGAAGGTAAAGAAGTTAATATAAGTAGAAAAACTGTGTAAATCTGCGTGTTCTGTGTTATTTGTATTCAATATTTTAGCAGTAAGATGAATTTTATTACATCAACCTTACTTTAAAGTTTTGATGTGGAAAACCTACATTCCAAACAATGGCAAGTTATCTTCCAATATAGCAGCATATTTTTACGGATAAGTTTTTTACTTTTCTGTTTGCAATAATTGATATATTTTTTCTAAAATTCGTGTTCGTATATTGCTATCCATCAACCGTTGGTTGTTACGAGTTGGATATACTCTGTTTGACAAAAAAATGTATAGTAAACCATTTTGGGCATCTACCCAAGTATATGTACCTGTAAAACCTGTATGCCCATAACTTTGTTGGGAAACCGAGATAGCAGTATGCCCTTGTGCTTTTGGCATCATCAAAGGTCTATTAAAACCAACGGCACGAAAATTTCCAAGCCCTTCCCACGCATATTGACTACGAGTAAATTCGGTAATAGTTTCAGATTTTAGATACGTTTTGCCACCATATTCGCCTTTTTGCAAGTACATTTGCATGAGTTTTGCGAGGTCGTTTGCCGAGCCAAAAAGCCCTGCATGTGCCGAAACTCCTCCTAATAAAGCTGCTATTTCATCGTGAACAGTGCCGTGAATTTGTTGTTTTCTGAACAAAGAATCGTATTCTGTAGGGATAATTTTGGTTTTGAAATGACTTGTCAATGGATTGAATACCAGATTTGCACCCAAACTTTTATAAAAATATTGCTGTACAAACTCATCTAAATTTTGTTTTGCTATTTTTTTTACCAAAAAAGTAGTTAAAATAAAGGGTATATCACTATACAAATATTGCTTTTTGGGAAGTAGTGCTACATTTTTAATATTTTGCAAAATTATCGTAGCTATTTCTGGTTTTGTAAATAAACTATCTGCAACTTGTATAGAAAAAATTTTACTTTTGGTTTTTTGGTACTGTTTTGCCGATAAACTATGCCAAGTAGCAATGCCCGCAGGTAATTTGGCTTGATGTGCATACATTTCTCGCAAAATAATATCTTTTTTATTGCTTTTCTTAAATTCTGTAAGGTAATTACTCAAGGGTTTGTCCAAATCTATTTGTTTGTTTTCGGTCAGTTTCATCAATGCCAAAGTGCCTGCTGCTATTTTGGTTATCGAAGCCAAATCATACATATCTGTCAAAGTTACTGCTTGTAAACTGTCGTAAGTATGATAGCCAAAAGGTTTGTGATAAAAAACTTTGCCATTTTTTGCCACCAAAACTTGACAACCTGCTACTGCTTTTTGTTGCAAAGCCTCCAAAACAATAGAATCTATAGCTGCTAATTTTTCTACTGATAAGCCAACTTCTTCGGGGCTAACATATTGCAAACGAGATAGTTGTGGCATATCCAAAGCATATTGTTTGGGATAATTTCGTAGGCTATCCGTCAAATTTCCTTGTGCAACTACAGCACCAAAAATCATTTGTGCAGCCAAACTTTGCGACTTGGCACTGCTATCTTGGGCAATTACAATGGCACGAATACAACGCAGATGTTCTATAGCAGGCAAACTTTTGGCAGTTCCAAAATGTACAAAAATAACTTTTGGTGCAAAATCTTGTAATAAACTATCAGCATAGTGTAAATATTGCAAATAAGCACTATCTTTTGTATTGGGAACATAACTAACAACTGCTATCTGGTCTTCGAGTAGTAGATTTTTAGTAGCATTTTTTGCGTTTACTTTTTTATTTTTTGGAATAGGTAGCCAAGCATTTTGCCGAAAAACTTGCATATTCTCTATTTCTCTATCTTTTACAATATCCACCGAAAAATCAGGCTTTTTATACAATGCCATAGTTTTGTTAAAAATAGGCATTGCTTCTACCAAATTTGTAAGATGTATTGTTTGCTTTTCCAAATCTAAAATTGGCAATAAATTTTGCTGATTTTTTAGCAATACCAAATTATTTTTAGTAGAATTTTGGGCAATTACTATGTAATTACCTAAGCAAATAAAGCACAAAAAAAACAGTTGTTTTAGCATAGAATAAAATAGAATAGGTACAACTACGCAATTTACGCTAAATACTTATTTTTGCAACTGTCTTTTATATAATTGAATGGTATTTTCCAAACCATAATATAGAGCATCTGCAATTAATGCGTGTCCTATCGAAACTTCGGCTAAGTTTGGTAAATTTTGTGCCATATATTGTAAATTTTGCAAACTCAAATCGTGTCCTGCATTGATTCCTAAACCAAACTCATTTGCCAATATAGCACATCTTAAATAAGGTGCAAGTGCTTTTTCGGGATTTTGTGTATAGTGATGTGCATAAGATTCTGTATAAAATTCTATCCTATCTGTGCCTATTTTGGCTGCACCTTCTATCATTTTTTCTACTGGGTCTATAAAAATAGAACTTCTGATGCCTTTGCTTCGCAATTCGGCAACTATTTCGGTCAAATATCCTGCATTCGTTATCGTATCCCAACCTGCATTGGAAGTAATGGAATGGTCACCATCTGGCACAAGTGTAGCTTGTGTTGGTTTGATTTGTAAGACTATTTCCAGAAAACGTCCTTTTTGCGGATTGCCTTCCACATTAAATTCTGTCTGCACAATTTCTATTAAATCAAAAACGTCTTGGTAACGAATATGTCTTTCATCTGGGCGGGGGTGTACCGTAATGCCATCTGCCCCAAATCTTTCACAATCTTTGGCTACTTGTAACACATTTGGGTTATTGCCACCTCGTGAATTTCGCAAAGTTGCTATTTTATTGATATTTACACTTAATTTTGTCATGGTAAGTAGTTAATGTTTGTCGTAAAATCTATATGTTTGATAGGAATAGTCTAATAAGGAAATTTTGAATTAGTTACAATTACAATAAAAACATAGACTTTCCAAGTCTTCAAGACTTGGAAAGTTTGTTTATTATAATGTCTAATATAGCATTGGTTTAGTCCACACTGCAAAACTACCGAGATTCTTCTGGACATTTGATGCCTGAGAATATATAGCTAATAGAAACCCCTACAAAAAAATACATATCTGTACTTTCGTCATTGATTCGTTTAAATTTAGGTGCATCTTTGAGTACCAATAACCCATCGAGGTCATCTGCAAACATTTTTCTTGCTCCAAAATCAAAACCCAAATTCCATTTGGGACTCAAATAGTGTTTTACCCCAACTCCAAAAGGAATAGAAAAATTTGTGTGGTTGTAGTCGCCAATTTGGTTATTTTTACCTGAATAATTTACTGCGGCAATTCCCCCAAATAGATAAGGACACCATTTTTCGAATCTTTTGCGACTGCGACGAAAGTTAAAAAAATTATATTCTGCTCTTGCACTTATTTCTCGGAAAGAACCCGAAAACTCAAATTTGCGAACTTGCATAAATGGGTCTGAAAAATATTCATCTTTACCTGACAACTCCCCTATAGTTGCATCAAATCTGAAACTCCACGCATTGGTGGCATTGAGACGAAAAAAAATATTTGCTGCGGGGCGAAAATTACGAAACTCTATTTCTGGCGACACATCTCCCGTATAATTAGAAGCTCCAAGACCAAATCCCAACTCCTTTTTCTGTGCAAATCCCTCTGCAACGCTAAGGCAAAAAAAAGAAAGCAAAAGAACTGCTTTCGATAGGCTGTTTTTTTTGAACATGTATAGATTAAAAAATTAATAATTTTGTTGGTAAAACCTTACAAAATAGTATTTTGTAAGGTTTCTATATTTTATAAACGGTGTCTTCTAAATCGTTTTTTGAATGGTTCTGGGCAACGCACTTGTCCAGGCATAATATAGGTAAGGGTAAAGGCAGTAGTAATATAAACATCATTATCTGTTTTATTTCCACGATTGGTATCTCCGTGTGCTGGATTTCCAAAACTATAATAAGTTGGGAAATATGCAGTATTGTAAGAATTGGTGATTCCCAATCCGTCTAAATAAGCTGCCCTTCTTGCGGCATTTCCAGCTGTGTACCATTCATTTGTTCTTGTCAAAGTACCTTCATCTCTTGCACCTGCTAATCTTGCTAAGCCACCTTCTTTTGACCTGTCGTGCATTGCACGTGCCAAATTATCGTCACCAAATACTGCAAGGTCTGTGTACATACCACTTACATCATCTAAATAATCTGTAAAAGTAAAACGGTAAGCAATTTCTAAACCAATGTCTATGCGTGAGCTAATTTTATAACGCAAACCTACGCCAAGCGGAAAAGCAACTTGTATGCGAGAATAAGGTGTTGCAAAAGCACCATCTTTGCCTCTACCTTGTCCTTCTGTACCTAAAGGTTGCAAATCTACCCATTCGCCACCTGCCTTAGTTGAATTTCCTAATTGGTCTTTGTCGGGTGCTATAGCTTGTGGATTGTGGTAAAATGCAGCAATTCCAAAAGTTAAATAAGGAATAACTTTGGAAGGACGTTGATAAAATACGCCTCTATTGCCCACAAGGTCTAAAATTCCTGATGCACTTAGCTCAAAAATATCGTTTCTGAAGTGTAAGTTACGTGCAAAACGGAATTGGTTGTTAATGTCTTTAGGGTCTGCGGTGGCATCATCGCCTTCTATACGTCCGTAGGTAAACATTAATCTTGCCGAAAAATGTGGTTTCAGACGTTTTTGCACAAAAATACTAATGCTTGGTTTCGTATAACGAATATCAAGACTGGTAAAACTTTGGCTTGGGGTTAT
>JBIKRY010000040.1:0-21043 GCA_044348925.1 Bernardetiaceae bacterium | reverse complement strand
GTGGTGCCAAATCTTTTAATTCATCGGCAGTAAATACTTTTGATTGTGTAATAAACCGTAAACCCATTGGTATTTCTAAGGAAAAACTTGCACCTCGTCCTTTGGTAACATGGATATGCAGTTGTGTATATTGCCAATAGGCAAATTGGTCTTTGTTCATCCAAAATTCACAGTCTTCAATACTTCCAATACAGACATCACTATTGCCAAGTTTAAATTCTCCTTTTTCAAAACACATCGGTTGTGAACCGTCACAACAGCCTCCACTTTGATGAAACATTAGTTCGCCAAATCTTTTTTTCAAATCATTTACTACTTCAATAGCTTCTGGACTTATTGTTACCCTTTTTGTCATTGTCTTGTTTTTTGTAATAACCAACAAGTATTTTACTTGTTGGTTATTGTGTGTATGCAATTAGTTTTTGTAATTAAAGTTCATTTATTCTTTTTTAAAAGAAACCTAATTTCTTTTTGTCGTAAGAAATCAACATATTTTTTGTTTGGCGGTAATGTCCCAACATCATTAAATGGTTTTCTCTACCAAAGCCCGATTTTTTGTAGCCTCCAAATGGTGCATGTGCAGGGTATGCATGGTAGCAATTTACCCAAACCCTACCTGCTTGTATAGCACGTGGTACTTGATACAATTCATGTGCATCTCGTGTCCAGACACCTGCACCCAAACCATATAAACTATCATTTGCAATGGCAATGGCTTCTTCAGTTGTTTTAAAAGTAGTAACACAAACCACAGGACCAAAAATTTCTTCTTGGAAAATTCGCATTTTATTGTCTCCTTTAAAGATAGTTGGTTGAATGTAATACCCATTGCCCAATTCTCCATCTAATTTGTGTATTTCGCCTCCGCAAAGCACTTCTGCCCCTTCGTCTTTGCCAAGTTTTAAGTAGGATTGAATTTTCTCATATTGGTCGTTGGAGGCTTGTGCACCCATCATAGTCGTACTATCCAAAGGATTACCCATTTTGATAGCCTTTGTACGTTCTACAACTTTGCTCATAAATTTGTCATAAATACTTTCGTGTACCAAAATACGTGATGGGCAAGTACATATTTCTCCTTGATTTACTGCAAATAATACCGCACCTTCGACTGCTTTGTCAAAAAAATCATCATCTGCGTCAGCTACAGACGGAAAAAAGATATTTGGAGATTTGCCCCCCAATTCCATCGTAACAGGAATTAAATTTTCGGAGGCATATTGCATAATTAAACGTCCTGTTGTGGTTTCGCCAGTAAAAGATACTTTAGAAATACGAGGCGACTGTGCCAAAGGTTTACCAGCTTCGGGTCCAAATCCTGTAACAATATTGATAACGCCAGCAGGTAGAATCTCTGTTAGTAACTCCATCAAACACATAATAGACGTTGGTGTCTGTTCGGCTGGTTTTACTACCACCGTACAACCAGCAGCTAAAGCAGGTGCTATTTTCCAAGTTGCCATTAATAGTGGAAAATTCCAAGGTATAATTTGTCCTACTACGCCTAAAGGTTCATGTAAACAAATGCTTACGGTATTTTCGTCATGTTCCGAGATAGTTCCTTCTTCAGCACGAATCACTCCCGCAAAATATCGAAAATGGTCAATACATAAAGGCAAATCTACATTTACCGTTTCTCTGATGGGTTTGCCATTGTCTATGGTTTCGATGGTGGCTAATTGCTGTAGATTAGCCTCTAATACGTCTGCAATTTTATTGAGAATAGTAGAACGGTATGCTACGGAAGTTTTGCTCCAAGTAGCAAAAGCTGTATGTGCTGCATCTAAAGCCAATTCAATATCTTCTTTGCTTGACCTTGCTGCCTTGGTAAAAACTTTTCCATCAATTGGACTTACGTTATCAAAATAAGTGCCACCTACAGGCGGTACAAATTTGCCACCGATAAAATTATCGTAATGTGTTTTGAATGTTATTTGTGTATTTGACATGGTGTTATTGGTATTAAGAATGTACTACAAGAATACCAATATTTATTTTTTTTGCATAGCATTATTCGTTCAAATAATAGCACACAAGCAATATATTTTCTATTTGTTGGCTAACTATCCAGAATTTGCTATTTTGTAGCAATAGCATAAATTGCCTAAAATTTTTTGTTTTTTTTAGCTATAAACCTATATTTTTCTATATATTTATGTTACTATGTGCTTAAAATAATTGTTACGTGCTTGATAATCAATTAATTTACTCATCGACATTCATTACGCAACATATAGTATCTATTGAAAGCAGTGGACACAAATGATAGCAAAAAAAACATTTCTTTTCATGCTATTTCAGATGCTATTATTATCTGATTTATTTCAACTTTTTATAGCTTTTTTTATTCGTTTGGGTATCTTTTTCCCAAACAGGAATTAATCCACGTAAACCCATATCTACAACATTTTCGCCAGAGTTGCTATCTACGTCCCATTTTCCATTTCCATTCCTATCTATCCATTCAAAACTTTTATTAATGGATAAATTCATAGTTAATGTAATATTTTTAGATTCTTTAGTATGAATAAGCAATTTTTTTTCAAATTTACCTGTAATTACGCAAGAACCTGCTGGAATAGGTGAGGTAGCAAATAAAGGATTAGGCACTGTAGTTGCTCCTGCTGGACTCTGCCCTGTTTGTACCCCAGAAATAGATTCAAATCCCCAATATCCTTGTTTCTTATTTGCATGAACCGTAGTTGTTTGGTTTTTAATTTTGTATGAAGTAATATAATTGTTAAATCCTACAAAACTTGCAATTGTGCCTACATAAGGAATATTGTTGTAATAAAATTGAATATCATAATTTTGGTAGGATACAGATAAACGTACCCATTCATATTCACCTGGTGTAATATCTTTTAATGGAATTTCTAAAAATACTTCCTTCGATTTCCTAATAATTGCTTTTGAAAAATCAATAGCATTTTCTCCTCCGTTAGCAGTTTCTGGTGCGTGGTATAAAACTTCCCCCTGACCTAATAAAGTGTAAGGGCTTTGAGCTAATTCCAAGTAATGAGCAGAAATTCCATTAAATAACGGTGATTGTCCAGCATTTCCTGTAGGAATAGCAACAGGAATCCCATTATTACCTAATCTTTCTTGTGTTTTATCTAATACTATTTTTATTATTAATTTAGGCTCTGTTAGTACCACAGCATCATTTTTAAAAGAGAATGAAACCAATAGAATACTACCTATGATAAAACGTATTTTTTTCATTATTTCTCAATGGGATAAGACAAGTTATAGAGTTGCTATGCAAATTTAGATTATCTACTCTCTATCAACAAACAAAACTATCAATATCTTCGCCTATTTTTGCAATTGTGTAGGCAATTTTTAACAACTTTTTCGTATGAATAAAAAAAATAGACAAAATGATAATATTTTTCTGTAAAGTATTTGTTTTACTTAAAAAATCTATATCTTTGCAACTCTATTTAAAATACTAAACGTCATGGCAAAAGTTTGCGATATTACAGGTAAAAGAGTACAAGTTGGTAACAATGTATCTCACGCCAATAATAAAACTAAAAGAACCTTTGTGCCTAATTTGCAAAAGAAAAAATTTTACATCCCTGAAGATGGTGTATGGGTAGAACTAAAAATATGTACCCGTGCTTTGAAAACAATTGACAAGTATGGTATCAGCGAAGTTTTCAAAAAACTTGCAAAAGGCAAAAAATTCTAATACATTTTAATTTTTACAAAAATGGCAAAGAAAAGCAAAGGTGCGAGAATCCAAGTAATTTTGGAATGTACGGAGCATAAAACTTCTGGCGAGCCAGGAATGTCCCGTTATATTACCACCAAAAACAGAAAAAACACCACCAATAGATTGGAATTGAAAAAATTTAATCCAATCTTAAGAAAGTACACTGTTCACAAAGAAATCAAGTAATAACTCATGGCTAAGAAAGTAGTTGCGACCTTGAAAAAAGAAGGCGGACAGAAGTTTGCTAAGGTCATTAAGGCGGTAAAATCACCAAAAACAGGTGCATACACTTTTAAAGAAGAAATTGTACCAGAAGAACAGGTGAAAGATGTTTTGAGCAGAAAATAAGACTCTCAACTCCCGAAGATTGTATCAAAGCCCTTGCAGAAGGGCTTTTTTATTGCCTAAAAATTCTCGATACAAAGACAAACCAATACCATTCATCAAAGAGTTAATCAACAATTTTGCATAACAAGCACCACTCATTCCTCCTCACCAAGCACAAAAAACACCTACCTTTACACATATAGAAACCACAGTAGGAAAAAAAATTACTAATTTTACAAATAATATATCAAATTTTGTAATTTTATTTATTACTTGCTAAACCAAAAACTATTTGTATAAAACCATACAAATCAATAGCAAGTTATCTTACCTATACAAATTTTATTTTACTGTAAACTTTATTTTGAAAATGAAAACAACCTCTTTATTACTAATTTTTCCCATACTTTTAGTAAGTTTGTGGGCTTGTCAATCTAAAACAGAAAAAACAATGAACTTAAAAGATGGCAATTTGCTACAAGAAACTCCAAAAGATAACAAAATAGTTATTTATCAACTTATGATGCGACTGTTTGGTAATAAAAATACGACCAACAAAAAGTATGGCACCATACAAGAAAATGGCGTGGGGAAATTTAGCGACATTAACGAAACTGCATTAACAGAAATTAAAAAACTTGGTATTACTCATGTTTGGTTTACAGGGGTTATCGAACACGCAACGATGACAGATTATACAAAATTTGGTATTCCTTTAGACGATATTGATGTAGTAAAAGGTAGAGCAGGTTCTCCGTATGCTATCAAAGATTATTATGATGTAAATCCCGATTTTGCGGATAAGGTAGAAAATAGAATGCAAGAATTTGAGCAACTTATTGCACGGACTCACGCCAAAGACTTGCAAGTAATTATAGATTTTGTGCCAAATCACGTAGCACGTAAGTATAAATCAGACGCAAAACCGCAAAATATCGTAGATTTTGGGCAGAATGATGATAAAACACAAGCATTTTCGCCACAAAATAATTTTTATTATATCACAGGACAAAAATTTCAAGTGCCTGCAAGCTATAAACCTCTGGGAGATGTAACCGCAGCCACCAAAGACGGAATGTTTGCCGAAATGCCTGCAAAAGCAACAGGAAATGACCAATTTACTGCCACGCCAAGCATTGATGATTGGTTTGAAACTGTAAAACTAAATTATGGCGTAGATTATCAAAACAATCGTACAAAAAATTTCAACCCAATTCCAAACACTTGGGAAAGAATGTACGAAATTTTGGATTTTTGGGCTGCAAAAGGCGTAGATGCTTTTCGTTGTGATATGGCAGAAATGGTGCCTGTAGAGTTTTGGTCATGGGTAATTCCAAAAGTACAAGCCAAATACCCAAAAGTATTTTTTATTGCCGAAATTTATGGGGCAATGGCATACAGAGATTATATAGAACAAGGTAAATTTAGCTATTTGTACGACAAAGTTGGTTTGTACGATACTTTAAGACATATTACAGAAGGTAAACAATCTGTAGATAGTATTACGCAATGCTGGAGATTTTTGACAGGAATCAATGACAATATGTGTAGATTTTTGGAAAATCATGACGAGCAACGCATAGCCTCCGAATATTTTGCTGGGAATGGAAATAAAGCAATTCCTGCTATGACAATTACCGTCACTTTGACTGCGAGTCCTGTTATGATTTATTTTGGGCAGGAAGTAGGCGAAAATGCAAGCGAAGAAGAAGGGTTTGCGGGCAAAGATGGACGAACTACTATTTTTGATTATTGGGGAGTGCCAGCACACCAAGCATGGATGAATGGCGGAAAATTTGACGGGGCATTGTTGAACGAAGAGCAGAAAAAATTGCGAAATTTCTACGTAAAATTACTAAATTTATCTCTACAAAAACAAGCAATTCGGAAAGGTCGTTTATATGACCTCAATGCACATAATAGGCAAATAGCTGGAAATGGATACGGACACAAACAATATGCGTATTTGCGATTTACGGACAACGAAAAACTGCTAATTGTTACAAATTTTGATGGGCAAGATGCAGAAATGACACTAAAAATTCCTGAAAATGCTTTAAATATTATGCAAATAGACAAAGAAAACCTAACTTTTACCGATTTGCTACTAACAGACACAAAAATTGAAGCAAAAACTGAAGACATTTTGAACACGAGTGAAGGAAATCGTGGGATAAAAATTAAAATGCAAGCAAATTCTGCCTATATTTTTGAAATAAAATAAGGCATACGAGTAACTGTACATTCGCCTTTAGGCGAATGTACTCCATAAATAGTTAGAAAAATAATCAATCAAATTTACCATGCTCAAACTTAGTTACAAACCATACACCTTAAAATTTCGTTTTGAAGCAGGCACTTCCAGAGGCGTAATGCGAGAAAGGAAAACGTATTTTGTTTATTTGACAGATGCAAAAGGCAAAATGGCAATGGGAGAGGCAGCACCTTTAGACAAATTGAGTATAGATGCAACGCCTGATTTTGAAACAAAATTAGCTAATTTTTGTAAAGATTTTGATAACAAGCCAACAAGTTTTTTAAATTTAGAAGAAATAGAAATATTAGACAGTTTGCCGAGTATTAAGTTTGCTATGGAAACGGCGTTTTTAGATTATCAATATGGTTGTATCAATAAAATTTTTGATAATAATTTTAGTAACAAAAAAACACCGTTACCAATTAATGGGTTAATATGGATGGGCAATAAGGATTTTATGCTCGAACAAATTAGCGAAAAACTTGTGCAAGGATATACTTGTTTAAAACTTAAAATAGGTGCAATTAATTTTGAGGAGGAATTGAAAATATTAGCCACTATTCGCAGACGTTTTTCGGCAGACCAAATTACCTTGCGTTTAGATGCAAATGGGGCTTTTGTAGCAAAAGAAGCCTTAGACAAACTAAAAGAATTAGCACATTTTGATATTCATTCGATAGAACAGCCAATAGCAGCAAAACAAGCAAGTATGGCAGAATTGTGTGCAGTGTCGCCAATTCCTATTGCTTTTGACGAAGAACTTATCGGCATACAAAGTTATGCAGCTAAAGAAAAATTATTAACTACTTTAAAGCCTACTTATATTATTTTGAAACCTACTTTGCTTGGAGGTTTTGCGGCTTGTGATGAATGGATAGAAATTGCCGAAAAATTAGGAATTGCATGGTGGATAACTTCGGCTTTGGAGTCTAATGTTGGTTTAAATGCTATTTGTCAATATACAGCACAAAAAATTATAGGCACAAAATACCAAAATTTTCCACAAGGATTAGGAACAGGACAGTTGTATGAAAACAACATAGATTTTCCTTTAGCTATACAAAACGGATTTATTTATTGTAAATAAACAATACAACAAAATTACATTGTTTAGATAAAATTTTCCAAAATATTATCATTTTTACTAAAAATTTAAACATTCAGCATTTAAAACCTAAAAAATATTTTATTCGTATGACAAAGTATAGTTATTTTTTGACCTTTTTTACTATTTTATTGCTTGCTTGCAACAAAAAAATAAGCAAAGAAGAACAAATAAAACAACAAATTTTGGCTTTAGAAGATTCTATTTCCAAGACAATATACCCAGATAGTTTATTAGAAGTTAGTGTAGTACCAGGGCAAAAATTTGGCTTATTGCACAATGAAATTTCTTTTGCAGATTTGCAAAAAAAATATGGCGAAAAAAACGTAAAAACTTATCGAGATACGATTTCAGGACACGCATACGCAACAAGTGTATTGTTTGAGGGGCAACCAAATGAGTTACAAATAGTTTGGCATAATGAGGAATTATTACAATATCCGCAATTATGTTATTTTTCGCACCCAAAAGCAAAGTGGCAAGCAGATAAAAATATTAAAATTGGGACAACTTTAGACGAAATTGTGCAATTAAATGGCGGCGTTGTCGAAGTGGTAGGTTTTGGAAGTAGCTTAGATGGTGGTTTGCTTCGATACAAAGATGGCAAATTAAAAGATTTTGGCAAATATTATAACATTTTTTTGGGTTATGATAAAGCCCAAAATCCAAATGTAGATGCAACTTTACTTGGTACTAATTCGTTTTTAAGTGATGCAGCCTCTGTAAAAACAGTACCCTTAAAAGTAGTGAAAATTCAGGCTTATCTTAACAAAAAATAATAAAATTATGCAAACTTTCCTTATGCTTTGCTATATTTTTGCTTTAGGCTTACAAACTCCTAATGAAAATAGAATAGCAACTACACAGAATACACAAGTACAACAAACGACTTGTATCTCTGCACAAGAATACAAACTTTATGAACTTATTATGCAATATCGGGCAAGTAAAAATCTGCCCAAAATTCCACTTTCTACTTCTTTGACTTTGGTGGCACAAATCCATTGCAAAGATTTGATGGAAAATCCCCCACAACTGCCTTGCAATATGCACAGTTGGTCGAAAAAAGGTGCGTGGGAGGCTTGTTGCTACACACCAGACCATAAACAAGCAGCAGGAATGTGGTCAAAACCAAAAGAATTGAGCCAATATGTTGGCAATGGTTATGAAATAGCAAGTTGGAGTTCGGCAGTTGCTACGCCTGAAGCATCTTTGGAGGGTTGGAAAAAAAGTAGTGGACACAATGCAGTAATCATTAATCAAGGTATTTGGAAATCTAGTGCTTGGAATGCTATTGGTGTAGGTATAGTAGGAAATTATGCAGTGGTTTGGTTTGGCGTAGAAACAGACCCAGCAGGCATACCTAAGCAGTGTAAAAAATAAGTAGTTGTAAATTTTTGATGCTAAGTTATAAGTTATTTAATTATTTGATTATCAATAACTTATATCAAAACATAAAATCTATATTACATTCCTTTAGCATCTTTAAAGATTAAATTTTTGTTAATCAAACCTTTCCAAGTTTTGTAACTTGGAAAGGTTATAAGGGTAGTTAGTATTTTGAAAACAGAATATATGATTAGGTAATTTTTAATCCAACTACGGTTATATCATCTCGTTGTTCTTCGTCTTGTTGATGTTTTTTCAATTTTTCTATCAATGTTTGCTTTTGTTGTTCTGGGGTTTGTTTTGCTATTTCCAACAAAATTTGTTTGAACACATTTGAACCCATACTACTTCGGTGGTTATCATTTTGGTCTATGTATCCATCTGTAGCCAAAATTAAGGTATCATTTTTTGCAATTCCTACGGTTTTGTTTTCAAAATAAGCACCTTCTTTTTGTTGCCCGCCAATAGATTTTCTGCTTCCTTTATACTCTACAAGTTCTCCATTGGCTTTGATAACATACAAAGGTCGTTTTGCACCTGCAAAAAACACTTCGGGTAGTGAAGTTTTGGCATTGTAGATAAATTTGACCAAACAAGTATCCATACCATCTTTGTTTGCTTCATCATCTTTTTGGTGCAAAGCAATTTGAATTTCTTGGTGTAATTCTTCTAATAGTTGTGCAGGCAAAATAGTAGGATTATTTGCTACAATTTTGTTTAGCAATGTATTTCCAATCATAGACATAAATGCCCCTGGTACGCCATGCCCTGTGCAGTCCATAGTCCCAAAAAATATATTTTCGGTTATTTGTGTTTCCTTATTTTTGCTAACCGATAACCAATAAAAATCTCCCGACACTACATCTTTTGGTTGATAGAGTACAAAATTTTCGGGGAAATAGGTAGCTACTTGTTGTTTTGTTGGCAGAATAGCTTGTTGAATAGTCTGTGCATAACGAATACTCCCTGTAATTTGGTGATTTTTGGCATCTATTACTGTATAAGCATTTGCATTATCCAAAGCAATAGCAATATAAGATGCTAAAGATTGCAACATGGTATGATGAAAATTAGTATAACTATTTGCCTTAAAACTTTGTACTGTAATAACGCCAATACGTTTATTATCCAAAGTTAATGGCAAATAGATTAAAGATTGTGGCATTTCGCCTTCTATAATTTGGATAGGTGCTGCAAAGTAATTTTGGTATTCTGTAGCCAAATGGTTAATTACAATTTCTTTTTGTTCTTTAAAGCATAAAATAGGGAGGGAATTTTCGGTAATTTTATGGGTGTGTTTTGGCAAAATTTTTCCTTTTTCTACAAAACCCTCAAAAATTATTTCTTTTGTTTTGGCATAATATACGCCAATACCAAAAGCTTCTGCTGCCATTAGTTGATTTACATTGGTATAAACGGTACTAATAATGGTTTTTATGTCCAAAATAGCCGTAATTTTTCGCCCAATTTCACTAAGGGTTTGAATATTATCGTATGCTTTTTCTACAGCCTGTTTTTGTGCCGAAATATTATCTCGTTGTGTTTCTATTTCTTCTTTTTGTTGATTAATCTCTTGATTAGCCAATTCCAGATTATCTCTTTGAGCTTCTATTTCCTCTTTTTGTTGATTAATTTCTTGGAAAGCAATGCCTAATCTCTGATTTTTTTCGGAAATAGCATCATGTTGTGCCAAAATTTCCTCTTTTTGTTGTTCAAGTTCTTGATTTTTATGCACTACTTCGGTAGTTCTTTCTTGTACTATTTTTTCTAATTTAAGGTTTTGTTTTTTTAGACGTGCAGTGTTCATTTGCACAATAGTCCAAACAAGGAGTACACTACCTAATAAATATGCAATATATGCCCACCAAGTACGATACCAAGGAGGAAGAATGGAAAATTGATAACTTGCCTCTTTGCTTACTTCGCCATATACATTCCTTGCTTTTACTCTAAAAGTATAATTTTTTTCAAACAAATTGGTATATTCTTTTTTGGTTTCTTTTGTCCATTCTGACCAATGTTCATCAAAACCTTCGAGCATATAACTATATTCGGTTTCTTGTGGATTATCAAAAAAAGGTGCTGCAAAGTGAAAAGTTAAAGAATTGTGTAGGTATGCTAATTTTTTTATAAAAAAGTTGGTTTGTGTATTGGCAATCGCAAAATTATCTGTACCAAAACTTGCATAGTGTCCATAAAAAATAGTGCTATCGTTGGCATTTACTTGTCTTATTAAGGCATTAAAATTTGTGCTTGGCTCAAATTCCTTTTGTGTATCATAACGAAATACACCTTCTGAAGTGGCAAACCACATTAATCCCAAGGAATCTTCGTAGATATGATTAAACTCCATAGACGGCAAATAGCTAAAAATTTTATCCTTCCATGTAGCATTACCAGCATTTGACAAATAGCCTAACAAAGATTTTCTTTTTTTGTTGCTATCTTTGCTCCCTGCCAACCATATTTGTTGATGGCTATCTTTAAAGATACGTGATAATCCAATAGTAGTGATGTTATCTTTATGTAATTTTTTTGTAAAAGTCGTATCTTGCACAAACTTTCCATCTTGATAGTTAATTACATTGCCTTTGTTCACAAAAATCACTTTTTTGTCTAATGAAGTCATATAAATATCTTCCTTCATATCAAATAGTTTTTCCTTATCAAATTTTATAATTTCATTTGCTTGATAGTCTGTGGTTGAAATATTTTTTAATACACAAATAGCTTTTTTCTCCAAAACTATCCATACGTTATTATTGGCATCGATGGTATGGTTTCGTACTTCTCCTTCGATTCCTTTTACTTTTCCTAATGAAACAAATTTACCACCAGTATAATTAATAATTTCTATACCTGCCCTTGATAAGCAATAAAAAACATTGTTTTGATGAGGTAATTTTATTAAATCATAAGCTCCTGTTAATGGATATACTTTTTTGGCTTTAAAATTTTCTATTTGCCAAATGCCATTATTGTTGATATATAACAAATTTGTTTTGCCATCCGTAGTTGTATGAGGCA
Organism: Bernardetiaceae bacterium; assembly: GCA_044348925.1. Classification (GTDB taxonomy): domain Bacteria; phylum Bacteroidota; class Bacteroidia; order Cytophagales; family Thermoflexibacteraceae; genus JAAFKA01. Next base: position 9,217 of record JBIKRY010000040.1, on the reverse strand, counting down.
AAATATTCCATACTTGCTCGGCAGAGTTTTCTACTTTTTTGAGTTGGTTATTTTCTATATAAAATACGCCTTGTGCCGAGCCAATATATACAATGCCTTGATGCCGATAAATAGCATAGGCTTTATTACCTCCCAACCCATTAAGTTCATTCCAATAAGTAATAGGATAATTAATAGCTGCTCTTGTCAAGCCATTATTAAGGGCAAGCCATAGACCTTGTTGCTTATCTGGTTGTACGTCATAGACAATATTATCTTGCAAACCTGTAATTCTTTCTATATTTTGTTGCCATTTGCCCGATTTATCGGCAATAATTGCCCCTTTTTCTCCGTTGGTTGTAGCTATAATTAATCTATTGTCTGTGCTTGGATAAATGGAAGCAAATTTATTTTTTAGCATTAAACTATCTATTTCCATAGGAAATTTAGTAGTAGTCTGTGCTTGTAAATCTATCAAATAAGTACCTGTTTTGCGAGTACTTGCCATTAGTTGCTTATTTTGGTATTTGCCGAGATAAAAAACTCTGTCTTCTGCAAATATTTCGGTATTTTTGACAAGTTGTAGGCTATCTTTTTCCAAGCAGAGCAAACCTTTTTTGGTTTCGGAGGTGTAAAATTTGTTGTCGATAAGAAAGCAAAGAAAAAATGCAGTTTTTGGGCGAAATATTTTGCTAAGTTGCAGGTTTTTGTATTGAAAAATGCCCTCAAAAGTACAAAAATACACACTGCCTTGGTATACAATTACTCGCCAAGTGTTCGCAAAATTATTTTCTTTTTCGGGTAATTTTTCGGACAAAGAAATATAGCTTAATTTGCCTACACTATCAGGCTTGAAATAACCAAAATTGCCTTTAAATCCTGCATATAATACGCCCAAAGAATCTGTTGCCAAGCACCTAAGTACCCCTGGACTTTTTACTTGGCGAAAATTTACACCATCATATTCTATTAAACCATCATTATTGCCAATATATAATAACCCTGTTGCACTTTGTAAGGTTGTCCAATTTTGGGTATGTCCGTCATAATCTTTTTTTGCTTTGTAATTTTGTAGTAAAAGATTACCCTTTTCATGTTGGGCAAGTCCTGTAAATGAAAATAAAAGCAAAAATATATAGAAAAAAAAAGTAAAATGTTGCATAGGTCAATAGGTTATGAACTAAAATTGAAGTCTATTAAAAAAACAGCATCAAATTTTGTGTAGTACAACGATAAAAATAGAAAAATAAACTGTTGTTAGTAAATGTACTAAAATTTAGTTGTGTTACAAGTCTTTTGGCAAATATCTTAATTTTTTTTAGACTTTATTTAGAGACTTTTTGGAAAGTGTAACCCGCAAAATTGTTTCCAAAAGGTAAATGCAAAAGTTATATCATTAAAAATCACTTTTTTGATAATAAATATAAGTAACCTTTAAAAAGGGAATTTCTTTGCCTTCTTCAATTTTATAAAATAGCGAATGTTGAAGTTTTTGGTTTTCGTCATATTCAAAAACTTGTTTGTAAATGGTTTTATCATTTTCTACCACTGTTAATGAATTTAATTTTTGTGTTTTGGGGTTGAGATACACATATTTAAGAAATTGCGGTTTCTTTTCGGGTGATTTGATACGTACTTTTTCAATTTGTTGCAAACCATTGTAATTATAACTAACTTTTAGTTTTTTGTCCCAATTATCTCTCGAATATACTCTCACTAAATCAAATTGTGATTTTTGATTTATATTTTCATCATAAGAAGTAGTTTGCCAATCTGCACTTTTATCATAAATAAGCCAAGATAAACTATATTTTTTGATAAAATTGTCATAATATAAAGCTGTTTTAGGCACTATTTCCTTCATTTTTTTTGCATTACCATCTAATTCGAGTTCAACATCTAAAATAGCTTTGTAAGTTTGTGTTGCACTATCATAGAGTGCTATTTGTTGTTTGCGAATATAATTATCAACTTGGCTAATATTGCGTTTGTATTTTATGCCCAAAGCACACATAAATCTACGATTTTCATACTGTGTATAACTTTGAGCTCTGTTCCATAATATACCTGTTGAAGTTGTGGTAGCTTCGGTAATAGCTTTGTCATCAAGTAGCAATATTGCATCAACGCCATATTTTTGTGCTTCCTTTTTCATTGCCTCAATCATTGCACCTGTAGAAGTATAAATTCCACCATACATATCAATAACACGCAATTTTAAATAGGCAGTATCTGTCGGTTTTTCATTGCCAAAATAAACTTCCACCTCATTTTTATGTGGAATAATTGGGTAAGTCATTAATTTTCCTGTGTCTTGTTGCGGAAAATAACGATACATACAAGCACTTAGCAACTGCATCACAAAGAGTAGAGAAACAAATTTAAAGATTACAGATTTCATATTTTAGGGATTAAAGGATAGTCAAAGGTTAAAGCTATTATTTAATTTGTCAAATATCTTAACTTTTTTTAGGATTTATTTTAACTTTCCAAAAGTCTAATAACTAAAATTTCGAATACTAATTTTAGTTTCACTTGTTTTAGTTCAAAAAAAACATTAATATTGTATTAGAAATGAAACAACTTGGTATCTATATTCTAATTCTTTTACACTTAAACGTCGCACTTTTTCCACAATTAGACGAAGTCGATGTGTACGATGTAAAGACAGGCAAACAGATAGAAGACATTAACACTGTTTTTGAATGGTTTGGTGTGTCATTAGGTTATGATACAGATGCAGATGATGAAGATGATGACAATGGAGATGAAAGACAAATCATAAAAACGGTTTCTTTTATTTGTGCCAAAATCACCAATTTTAATGATTTTATTACCCAACAAATCATATTTTTTGCTTGCGAGAATAAATATTTTGAATTTATAAGCCCAAAGATTTACGCTATTTCTTTTGAGATAGTAGCCCCACCACCCGAAGTTTAAATTTCTTTTATAGTTTTTAGATACGTTGTCAATAGTGCTTGCACCTTGACAATCGTAACTCTATTGGTATTTTTTTACGTTGGCAATGGTGCTTTTTAGCACCTTGACAATCGTAAAAAATAATCAAATCTATTGCCGTAAATTTAATTTAAACAGAACTTATGAAACCCAAAAATAGCCTAGCAAATCTATTGCGAATGGTAACATTGTGTGTGCTTTCGAGCTACTTTGTTGCTTGCAATACCAAAACAGAAATACTTAACGAGGTAGAAAAATATACAACTTTCAAACCTCTTGTGGCAGATTCTGCCTATACACAAGAATATGTAGCCGAAATTCAGTCTATTCAGCACGTAGAATTACGGGCAAGAGTGCAAGGTTATATTGACAAATTGCACGTGGACGAAGGGCAAACCGTAACAAAGGGACAATTATTGTTTTCGCTAAACTCTAATGAATTTTTGCAGGAAACTTTGAAAGCCGAAGCCCAACTTTCGGCAGCAAAAGCATCTCTGAAACAAATAGAAGTAGAAATTAGTCGAACTCAACTATTGACCGACAAAAATGTGATTTCTAAAACAGATTTGGAAATGGCAATGGCTAAAAAAGAGGCAATTTTAGCCGAAATCCAACAAGCCGAAGCCCATTACAATTTGGCAAAACTAAACCTTAGTTTTACAGAAATTAAAGCACCTTTTGACGGTGTAATTAGTCGTATTCCAAACAAATTGGGTGCTTTAATAGAAGAAGGAGCTTTGCTAACTACGATTTCTAATAATGCAGAAATGTTTGCCTATTTCAATGTTTCAGAAAATAGCTACTTGCAATATATTACCCAAAATCACAAAAACAATATTGTAAAATTGCAACTTTCTAATGGCACAATTTTGCCCCAAACAGGTGTCATCGAAACCATTGATGGCGAAATAGATAGCAACACAGGCAACCTTTCTTTTAGGGCAAGATTTGCCAATACGCAAAAATGGCTAAAACACGGTTCTTCGGGTAAAGTATTGATTAGCAATACGTTATCTAATGCAATTCTTATTCCTCAACAATCTACTTTTGAGGTACAAGAAAATTTGTATGTCTATGTGGTTGATGAAAAAAATACAGTTCATCAAAGAAAAATAGTGCCACAACTCAAATTAGGTAGTCTTTATGTGGTGCAAAGTGGCTTATCTGCCTCTGATAATGTGCTATATGAAGGCATACAATTAGTGAAAGAAGGTGATGTAATTGTACCAGAATTGCAGTCTTTTAATCAAATCAACCATACCCAAAAACCACAATAACAATGACAACAACATTTATTCACCGACCAATATTATCTATTGTAATATCGGTCATCATTGCTTTGTTAGGTGGTTTGGCTTTGATAAAATTGCCAATGACACAATTTCCGAGCATTGCACCACCCGAAGTAAACGTAACCATAGAATACACAGGAGCAAATGCCGAAACTGTAACCAAAGCTGCCCTTGTTCCCTTAGAAAGAGCCATAAATGGCGTGCCAGGTATGAAATATATGAGTAGTGATGCAGGAAATGACGGTGTAGGCGTAGTACAAATTATTTTTGAAGTAGGCACAAATCCTGACGTAGCTGCGGTAAACGTGCAAAATCGTGTGGCTGCGGTTATGGGTGAATTGCCTACCGAAGTTATCCGAAATGGCGTAAAAATAGCCAAAGAGGAAAACGCAATGTTGATGTATTTGAATATTTATAGCAATGATAGCACTTTGCAAGAAAAATTCTTATACAACTTTACGGATATTAACATTTTGGCGGAGTTAAAAAGGGTTTATGGTGTGGGTTATGCCGATATTTTGGGTGCGAAGGAATATGCGATGCGGATTTGGCTAAAACCTGACAAAATGCTGACTTACGGAATTAGCACCGAAGACGTAAACTATGCCTTAAATGAACAAAATATCGAGGCTGCACCGGGGAAATTGGGCGAAAACTCTGACCGTACTACAAATTATCCTTTGCAATATGTCGTAAAATACACAGGCAAGTACAATACCAAAGAGCAATATGAAAATATCCCGATTAAAGCTACAAAAAATGGGCAAATTTTGCGTATCAAAGACATTGCAGAAGTCGAATTTGGCACTACTTATTTTGACGTGGAAGCAAAATTTAATGGCAAACCAACAGCCTCGATAATGCTCAAACAATTACCAGGTAGCAATGCCAGCGAAGTAATTAAGAATGTAAAGGCAACGATGGAAACTTTGAAACGCAAAACTTTTCTGAATGGAATGGATTATGGAATTAGTTATGACGTGAGTAGTTTTTTAGATGCAAGTATTCACGAAGTTGTCAAAACCTTGATAGAAGCCTTTATTTTGGTTTCGTTGGTCGTGTTTTTGTTTTTGCAAGATTTCCGTTCTACCATTATTCCTGCCATTACTGTACCTGTTTCTTTGGTTGGAACATTCTTTTTTATGCAATTTTTGGGCTTTTCCCTCAATCTTGTTACGCTGTTTGCAATGGTTTTGGCTATTGGTATTGTGATTGATGACGCTATTGTGGTGGTGGAGGCAGTTCACGCCAAAATGGAGGAAGGTTTATCTCCCATAAAAGCTACCGAAAAAGCAATGAAAGAAATTAGCGGGGCAATTATTGCGATAACCTTAGTAATGTCGGCGGTTTTTGTGCCAACGGCTTTTATGAGTGGACCCGTAGGCATTTTTTACAAGCAATTTTCTTTGACTATGGCAATTTCCATTGTGCTTTCGGGTATTGGAGCTTTAACACTTACACCAGCTTTGTGTGCCTTGTTTTTGAAAAGTACACACCACAATCACCAAAACGAAGGCAAAAAAGGTTTATTGCAAGCATTTTTTAGCAAATTCAATCAATTTTATGATAGTTTATCGGCAAAATACCAAAAATTATTGAGCCTAATTATTCATAGAAAAGTTGTAACAATACTTGTGCTAATGATTTTTATTGGCAGTACAGGAATGTTGAGCAAATTGATACCTGCGGGTTTTATTCCTAACGAAGACCAAGGAACTTTTTATGTAAGTGTTACTACGCCATCGGGTTCTACCTTAGAGAGAACAAAAGACGTAGTTAATCACATTGAGGATATTGCCGAAAAAATAGAAGGTGTAGAAACCGTAGCCACACTTTCAGGAACAAATATTCTTTCTGATGGTACAGGGGCAACTTACGGAACTTTGTTAGTCAATCTCGTGGATTGGAAAAATAGACAAAAATCTGCCGACCAAATTATGGACGAATTGCAAGCTGCCACCAAAAATATAAAAGGAGGAAAGTTAGAATTTTTCCCTCCGCCTGCCGTCCCAGGTTATGGCAATGCAAGTGGTTTTGAATTGCGGTTGTTAGACAAAACAGGTAGCGGAGATTTTAAAAAAATGGAAGTTACGGTCAAAAAATTTATCGAAGACCTCAAAGCCCGACCAGAAATTGGTTCTGCCTTTACCATTTTTGATGCAAGTTTTCCGCAATATCTCCTACACATAGATGAGGATAAAGCATCACAAAAAGGCGTAACCGTAAACAACGCAATGGGTAGTTTGCAAACTTTATTAGGTAGTGAGTATGCAACAAATTTTATTCGTTTTGGGCAAATGTATAAAGTAATGGTGCAAGCCTTACCCGAATATCGCAGCAAACCCGAAGATATTTTGAACTTGTATGTAAAAAATAATCAAGACGAAATGGTGCCATTGTCAGCTTTTGTTAGGGTTGAAAAAGTGTATGGTGTCGACCAAATTACCCGATACAATATGTTTCCATCGGCAGAATTAAACGGAGAACCCAAGGCAGGATATAGCAGTGGCGATGCTATTAAAGCAATACAAGAAGTGGCAGCCACCAAACTTCCAAAGGGTTTTGATATAGACTGGGCAGGAATTACAAGAGATGAAGTGGCAACAGGAAACGAAGCTATTTATATTTTTGTGATTTGTTTGGTCTTTGTTTATTTGTTATTGTCAGCCCAATATGAAAGTTTCTTATTGCCTTTGTCTGTTATACTTTCTCTGCCAACGGGCATATTTGGTGCATTTTTATTCCTTTGGATTTTCAATTTAGAAAATAATATTTATGCACAAGTGGCAATGATTATGCTCATTGGTTTGTTAGGCAAAAACGCAATTCTCATTATAGAATATGCAACTTTAAAGCAAAAAGAAGGTAGCACACCTTTACAAGCAGCCATTGAAGCAGCTACCTTACGACTTCGCCCAATTTTAATGACTTCCTTTGCTTTTGTGGCAGGTTTAATTCCGCTAATGATAGCAACAGGAGCAGGTGCTGTTGGCAACCGAACCATTGGCTCGGCAGCAGCAGGTGGTATGTTGATAGGAACAATATTTGGCGTGATTATTATTCCTGGGCTGTACTTTATTTTTGCCACCATAGCCCAAAAATTCACAAAAAAAGGAGAGGAAGAAGTGCCTTATACAGAAACAATTTAGTTTGATACGTTGGCAACGGTCGAAGACCTTGACAAGCGTATAAAAGTTGAGTACGATTGTCAAGGTCTGCGACCATTGCCAACGTACTCAACTCACTATACAAAAACCATCTAAAAATCTACTCAAAATGAAATTTCATAAATATTTAATCATCATCACAATCATCTTTTTTGGAAGTTGCAAAAACTTGCAACCTCCAAAAGAAAGAGCCTTGCTAAAAATGCCCACTAATTTTGGTGCTACACAACAAGACAGTGCAAATATGGCACGAGTAAATTGGAAAGTTTTTTTTGCAAATCCTGAGCTTATCAGCTTGATAGACACAGCTTTGCAAAATAATTTAGATTTATTGACAGCTTACCAAAATATAGAAATTGCCAAAGCTAATTTGCAATTTAGTAAAGGTTTGCTAAAACCAACAGCCAATGCAGGGTTAATGGCTGGGTTGCGTAAATTTGGCAACTATACAATGGACGGTGCAGGAAATGCTACCACAGATATTACAGCAGGGCAAGTTGTGCCTGTTCATTTGCCTGATTATTTTGTTGGTTTTCAGAGTAATTGGGAGGCAGATATTTGGGGAAAATTGAAAAGCAAAAAACAAGCAGCTTTTGAAAGATATTTGGCAAGTGTGGAAGGCAGAAATTGGTTAGTTACTAATTTAGTGGCAGAAATTGCGAATAATTATTTTGAATTATTGTTTTTAGACAATGAATTAGAGATTTTGCAACAAAATATCCAACTGCAAGAACAATCTTTAATACTTATCAAGATACAAAAAGAAGCAGGTACAAGCAATGAATTAGCAGTGCAACAATTTGAGGCACAGATTTTTAACTCAAAAGCAATAGCCAAAGAATTAGCCCAAGTAATTGTAGAAATAGAAAATAATATCAACACCTTGCTTGGTCGTTATCCGCAACCTATCAAGAGAAATAAGGCAAATCTTTATGCAGCCATACAAACCATAAAGGCAGGAGTTCCTTCACAATTATTGCAAAACAGACCCGATATTCGTCTTGCCGAACAAGAATTAAGGGCTTCAAAGGCTGATGTAAAAGCTGCCAAATTAGCTTTTTATCCTTCGCTGAATATTAGTGCAAGCATTGGTTTTCAGGCATTTAGCCCAAGTTTCCTTGTCAATACTTCCTCAATAGCCTATTCAGTTTTGGGAGGTTTGACAGCACCTTTAATCAATCGCAGTGCCTTAAAAGCAAATTTTAATACTGCCAATGCCGAACAACAAAAAGCCTTATTTAACTATCAAAAAACGGTTTTAGTTGGTTTTACAGAGGCATATAATCAAGTAAAAAACATAGAAAACCTGAATGAAGTCTATGAAATTAAGCAACAAGAAGTTAGCACAATAGAAAGAGGAATTAACTCGGCTAATCTGTTGTTTGAGGCAGGAAAAGCAACTTATTTGGAGGTTTTAGTAACACAACAACGATTTTTGCAAGCCAAAATTGATTTATTGCAATTCAAAAAAAAGCAACAACAAAGTTTAGTAAATTTGTATAAGTCTTTGGGTGGTGGTTGGCAGTAGAAAGTTTATACCTTTTGGAAAGTTTTAAAATACTTTCCAAAAGGTATTTTTAAGAGAAAAAAGTGCTTGAAAAGTAGTTGTTTTCTGGTGGATTTTAGTTTAAAGTTATTTTTTATAAGTATTAAGAATAAATTATTTGATATTATTTTGTACCTTAGCCCCCAAAAACTATGGGTAGAGTTTTAACCATTATTTTGACCTCAGAGCAGGAAGAAGAACTTGTGATTACTCATAAAAAAAGTGATAACCATGTTCTTCGCCAAAGATGCCAAATGGTCTTATTGAAGGCT
>JBIKRY010000281.1:0-6305 GCA_044348925.1 Bernardetiaceae bacterium | reverse complement strand
GCCTAAACGCCAAAAAAGTTTGGCGAAAAAGCGAAATTTGGTAGTACAAAATAATTACAGAAAAGCTATATGAAACGGTTTCTTAGCTTAATAGCATTGGACTTTAGTCTATGCTACAAATTCTAATAAACTACATTATACAAAAAACAAGAGAAATTCCCTACTTATTTTAGAATTAATGACAAAATTTACTTTTTTTTTATTCCTTCTTAGTATTTGTTGTTTGCAAAGTTGTAAACCTAAGTATAACAGTATCAAGCCATTACGTAAAGATATTACACAAGCTATTTATGCTTCAGGCAAATTGTACCCAAAGCAAAGACGGATACTTTCTTCCAAAATAGCAGGCTATGTGCAACAAATTTATGTAAAAGCAGGCGACAGTGTGTTGGCAGGAATGCCAATCATAGCCATTCGCAGCGAAGTTCCAGACTTAAATATACAGACTGCCCAAAACAATATGGAACTTGCAGGCAATAACACCTCCAGCAGTTCGGCAGCTTTACAACTTGCACAAGAAGATATTTTGGCAGCACAAAGTAAATATGCTTTAGATTCTACCAATTATTTGCGTTTTCAAAATCTATTTCAACAAAATGCAACATCTAAACTATTGCTCGAACAAGCCAAAACACAAGCCGAAATTGCCAAACAAAATCTACAAAAAGCTAAATTAGTATTGCAAAATTTGCAACAAAAAGCAAATGCAGAATACCAAAATGCAAAAAATATCTATGCTACACAAAAAGCTGTAAAAGGAGAATTTGTATTGTACGCAGATGCAAATATGCGAATATACGATATTCGTATCAAAACAGGGGAATTGGTTACGCCAGCAATGCCACTAATAGAAGTAGGGCATACAAATTTATTTGAAGTAGAATTAGCAATAGATGAAAGTGATTTGGGTTTGGTAAAAGTGGGGCAGAAAGTTATTTTTGAACTCAATTCGATGAAAAATACGTTTTTACAAGGCGAATTGACACAAGTGTACCCGTCTATCAATCCCCTTAACAAAACCGCAAAAGTTGTTGCAAATATCGAACAAAATGCAAATATTAATTTATTTTCGGGAATGTCTATCGAAGGCAATATTATTGTAGCAGAAAGAAAAAATGTATTGGTAGTGCCAAGAGTTTTTGTGTTTGAAAAAGAATATGTAAAAAATAAAGACAAAGAAAAAATCAAATTTCGCAAAGGCATCGAAGACCTCGAATATGTAGAAGTATTGCAAGGAATAGATGATAAAACCGAAATTATAGATGCAATAGAGTAAAAAATTAGCAAAATCAGCAAATATTTTCTATTAACTTATATACTGAAACAACAAATATGGTCAAAGGAATAAATTATGATAAGATAGAGCTGGCAAAAGAAATGGAGCAGTATGCTTATCGTTATCATGTGATAGGATTGTGGGTGGCAGCTATTTTTGACCCTATTTTTGCCATCACAGACCGTATAAATATGCCTGAAAGTTGGCACAAAATTCTTATTTTAAGGCTTTTAGTTGCTGTACTATCTATATTCTTGTTGCTTTTGCGTAAAAAATATAATTATCCCTCTTTTGTAGGAGCATATATTGTATTTTTTGCCATTTCTTTGCAAAATGCTTATACCTATAGCTTAATAGGTAGCGAAGATTTTTTGGGGCATTCTCTCAATTACATAGCCTTGTTTTTGGGTACAGGAATGTTTGTTTTATGGCGTTGGTACTACACAGTGATAGCAGTTATCATTTCCTTAAAAGCATTTACTTTCTTTTTCAACCAAAATCCTAACCTAAATTTTCACGATTCTTTAGTAGAAGGAGGTTTATTAATGGTGGTAATGTCTATTTTTACTATTATTCTTATTCAAACTCGATATGTATTGATTGAAAAAGCATTAATAGCAAAATTAGCATTAGCAAATGCAAATAGTATATTAACCGAACAAAAAGAACTTATCGAAGCCAAAAACAATAAAATTACCGATAGTATAAAATATGCCCAACGAATACAAAATGCTATTTTACCTACTTTAGACGAAATTAGACAAACATTGCCCGATACTTTTGTGCTTTTTAAGCCTAAAGATATTGTTTCTGGAGATTTTTATTATTTTAATCAGGTATTTGGAAAAACTATTATTGCTGCTGTAGATTGCACAGGACACGGTGTCCCTGGTGCATTTATGAGTATGATTGGTTATGAAATTTTGAATGAAATTACCAATGTGCAACACATTGTGCAAGCAAATCAGATATTATATCACCTAAATATTGGCATTAGAAAATCTCTCAAACAAGACGAAACGCAAAATAAAGATGGCATGGATATAGCCTTGTGTGTGATAGATAAAGCATTGCAAGTGGTAGAATATGCTGGGGCAAAAAATCCAATTATCTATATACAAAATGAACAATTATTGGAAGTAAAAGCCGATAAAATTCCAATTGGAGGAGATTTTAAAGACAATGGCGAAAGAATTTTTACTAATACAGTCCTAACTTTATCCCAAAAACCAACAATGTTTTATTTATTCACAGATGGTTTTCAAGACCAATTTGGTGGCGAAGAAAATAGAAAATTTGGATTAAAAAGAATGAAAGCACTATTTCAAGATATTTATACAAAAGATGCTGTAACACAAGGACAAATTTTGGAAGAAACTATCAATAATTGGCGACAAAAAGAAAGACAAATTGATGATATTTTGTTGCTTGGATTTAGAATATAATAATGTATATGAAATATGAAATTAGTCTATTGATTATCAAGGACTTGTACTATATCAAATGGTATGTTATAGGTATTGCAAAACCAATTTTAAATTACTTTCTACAAATTTTATTCTAAAATTTATAGAAAGTAATCAAAAAACTAACTTATTGAGAATAATATTTGGAAACAAGCCAAAAATTACTGCCAAAATACTACAAAATAATAATACTAATTTTTCGGTAATAGTCAAATCTGTTAGTTGTAGTTGCAAATTTTGGTCTTTTAGCGAAAATTTGCCTAAAAACATACGTTGGTATGTCCACAAAAAATAAGCTGCCCCCAATAATAAGGCAAAACACGCCAAAATAGCTGCCCACAAAGGCAAAAATTTGCTATGAAATGCACCTGCTAATACCAACATTTCGCCAATAAATCCCGAAAACCCTGGTAAACCCAAAGAGGCAAAAAAAGCTATTGCCACAAAGAAAGAATATTTTGGCATTTGATTGAGTAATCCTTTGTAGTTTTCTATTTCTAAATTGTGGGTTCTGTTATATAAAATTCCTGCCAAAAAGAACAACATTACCGACAAAATTCCATGACTACATAACTGATAAATAGCCCCATAAAACCCCTCTTGTGTTCTTGTTCCCAAACCCAAAAGTACATAACCCATGTGTGAAATAGAAGAATATGCAATCAGTTTTTTGAGATTTGTCTGTCCCATTGCCACAAAACCTGCGTATAACATAGATAAAATTCCAAATGCACAAATCCAAATGGCAAAATTTTCAAATTCTACAGGGAAAATTCGGTAGGCAGTTCGAATAATTCCATAGCCTCCAATTTTCAATAAAATGCCCGCCAAAACCATAGAAATAGGGGTAGGTGCTTCGACATGGGCATCAGGCAACCAAGTATGCACAGGCACAGCAGGTAGTTTAATGGCAAAACCTATTAACAATGCCAAAAAAGCAAAGCTACGAATTGGCACTCCCATTACATATAGCGAATTATTAGGGTGCAACAGACTGTCTGTTACAAAATTAGTAGGATTGGTCATCTCAAGCATATTAAAGGTATGTAAAATACCTTCTTCTGTTTGAATTGCCACCGACAAACCCAGACTTATCATCACAAATAAAAGCAAAATAGAGCCTAAAAATGTGTAAATAAAAAATTTGATGGCTGCATATTCTCTGCGTATTCCTCCCCATAAACCTATCAAAAAATACATTGGCAACAACATAAATTCAAAAAATAGGAAAAATAAAAAGAAATCTAAAGCAACAAAACAGCCAAAAACTGTAGAATTAAGGAGCAAAAAAAGTGCAAAATAGGCTTTTGGATTGTCTGTAATATCTTTGGAAGCCACCGAAGCCACCAAAAATACGATACTTGTAAGACATACAAATAGCAGATTTAGGTTATCTATTCCCACAAAATAATCTACCGCCAAAGTTCCTAATTCTCCTAAAGGCAAACGAAACCACGCATAGTTTTCGACAAAATATAGCGTATTTTTTATGTTTTCTGTCGTACTAAATACTTGTTTATCAGGTATTTGTGTAAATAAATAACTACAAATAATTACCTGCAACAAAGCTACTGCATTTGTCATCACATAGTAAAACCTTGTTTTTTGGCTTGGTACTATTCCAAAAACAATGGCAAATAGAGCAGGAAGTAAAATAAGAAAAGATAGCATTAGTAGTTGAATAGTTGAATAAAATAATAGACTAATTTACTTAAATTAGCTATGATAGTTTTATGAAACAAATGTAAAGTATTATTAGCAAAATCTATGTATTATTTGCAAATTTACAGTTTTTCGGCAATAAAAATACTTCTATCTGATTTATACATATCAAATTCTGCCAAATGATAATCTCCAAATATTTCTGTAATTTTTAGATTGGCATTGGCAAAATATTTTTGGAATTGTTGCAAAGAAATAGCTTGTACTTTTTCTTGAAAGTGGAAATTTTCTTTTTCTGCCACAAAACGTATATCCTTGATAATAAAGTTGTTAGATATTTTTTTGGTAATCGTAAAGGTAATATCTTCTATTATTTTTTGTTCATATTCTACCAAATTATTAATTACTTTGCTTGCATTAAAAAAATCTACTACCAATTTACCGCCTCTTTTTAGATTTTGTGCAATGGCAGAAATTGCTATTTGATTTTCTTGTTCGGTATCAAAATATCCAAAACTTGTAAACATATTGAGTACATAATCAAAATACTCTGCTTGATATACTTCTCGCATATCATGACGTGCAAAATGCAGTCTTTCATTGCCAAACTGTTGTGCATACAAAATACTATTTGCCGATAAATCTATACCTGTGATGTCTAATCCTTTGGTATTGAGATAGATAGCATGACGACCTTTGCCACAAGCCAAATCCAAAATTTTGTCTGTTGCTTGAAAGTGTAGAAAATTAGCCAAATTATCCATAAAAATTTGAGCCTCGTCTTCGTTGCGTTGTTTGTAAAGAATATGATAATATGGCGTATCAAACCATTTATCAAACCATGATTTTTCCATGAATAGTATTTAGTTGCAAAGTAATGTAAACTAATTTTATGCAATATATATTATTAAATTCTGTAGCATAGACTTTAATCTGTGCTTGTAAAGTATTGATAACCAAATAGTTACAGGCACACACCAAAGTCTATGCTACAAACCTTATAAAGTCTAATAAATTTTCTTTATTAATCAAACATTCTCCACATAGCTAACTGCTCGAAAAATTCCAAAATAGCAGTAGGACGAATGACAGCACTAAAAATAATGCCATACAAAGCTCCATACAAATGGGCAGAATGATTGATGTTGTCATTGCTACCTTTAGAATAAAAATAGGAATAAATAATATAGACAGTTCCCAAAATAAAACCAGGCATTGGTACAAAATATACCACTACTTTTTCTAAAGGTCTATAAAAAATCATAGAAAAAATAACCGAAGCCACGCCACCCGAAGCCCCCAAACTTTGGTAATGAATCGTATTTTTGTGTTTTAGAAAAGTAGGAATATCAGAAACGACAATACCACCAATATATAACAAGAAAAAATATACATAACCTTGCACCATACCAAATTCGCCACGAAAAAACAGATATTCGAGCATAGGTGCAAAAAAATACATTGTTATCATATTAAACAACAAATGTACATAACCATTATGCACAAATCCCGAAGATATAAAACGGTAATATTCGCCTCGCCGCTGAATAGAATAAGGGTGCATCATACATTTAGCCAAAAATTCGGGATTTGAATTGGCATATAAACTAACTAAAACAGTAATTCCAATAAAAATATAGCTTAATAACATAATTTTGTTTAAAATGTGTAATAAATGTATAATTTGCTAACGATAGATAAAATCAATCAACATTGTGCTAAAAATAACAATAATTTCCAAACCTTGAAGATTTGGAAAATCTCTTTACTAATCAACGTGAACTACGGATTACTTTATTGATAATCAAGAAGTTACAAGTAAAATATATAATAAATAAGTTGCGTAGCAACCGTATATTCGCCTTTAGGCGGGGCTGCCTAAGCGAATGAAATGTAAGGAT
>JBIKRY010000280.1:0-6344 GCA_044348925.1 Bernardetiaceae bacterium | reverse complement strand
AAAAAGAGGAATTTATGGTCAATATTGCCTATCCTTTGTTGAAAAATTTTAGTGTCGAAATGCCTTACGACCTAAATATACAAAGTATTACAGATATTGAAACACCATCAGCTTTTTTATTTTTGGAGGAAGAAGATAAATATTTAAAAATTACACCTCTTTTTGAGTATGAAGTAGAAAGTTTGAAAGAAATCAGACAAGTAAATGCCACAGATGAAGCAGAAATTTTGTTTGAAAAAAACAATACTTTTTACAATATCAAACGAAATATAGATTACGAACAAGAAATGCACCAATATATTGCTATTTCTAATGAAAATATTGTAGAAGATAATGGCGTATTTTGGCTTGGTGGAGAAGATTTTTTGAAAAATAATTGGTTTCTTGATGCCTTCGAAAAATTTAGAAGTTTAGGATTTGAGATATTAGGGTTTAATAATCTAAAATCATTCAAATATAACCAACATAGACCTAATATTGCGATGCGGGCAAGTTCGGGAATTGATTGGTTTGATTTGAAAATAGATATTACTTTTGGTGACCAAGCAGTGAGTTTGAAAGATGTAAAAAAAGCATTACTCAACAAAGACCACTTTGTAAAATTGGCAGATGGAACTTTGGGAATATTGCCACAAGATTGGATAGAAAAATATAGCACCATTTTCAAATTAGGAAATGTAGATAAAAACGGGGTGCAATTATCCAAAATACATTTTTCTATTCTCGATGAATTAACTGCCGAAATAGATAACGAGAAGTTGGTAAAAGAATTGATGGACAAAAAACGCAAATTGCGAGATTTTGAACAAATCAAAATTACGGCATTACCACAAGATATCAACGCACAACTACGTGATTATCAGGCACATGGCTACCAATGGCTAAATTTTTTAGATGAATTTGGTTGGGGTGGTTGTTTGGCAGATGATATGGGTTTGGGAAAAACTTTGCAAATGCTTACGTTTTTGAAAGGGCAGGTAGATAAACACCCCAACCAAACAAATCTGGTAGTAGTGCCAACGAGTTTGGTATATAACTGGGCAAAAGAAATTGAAAAATTTGTCCCAAGCCTAAAATATTTGGTACATTATGGCACTACGCGAAGTAAAAATATGGCAGAAGAATTTGCCAAATATAATTTAGTAATTACAAGTTATGGAATTTTAGTAAATGAAATAGAAGATTTTACCAAAATAAAATTCCGTTATGTAGTGCTTGACGAAGCACAAGCTATTAAAAATGTCAGCTCACAACGCTATAAAGCCGTAAATTTGCTACATTCTTACAACAAGCTAACCATGACAGGTACACCTGTAGAAAATAATGTGTCGGAATTATATGCACAAATGAATTTTGCAAATATGGGAGTTTTGGGAAGTTACGACTTTTTTAAAACCGAATATGGCAACGAAATAGACCGTAACGGAAATCAAGAAGCAGTGCAAGAGTTGAAAAGAATTGTGTATCCATTTATTTTGCGAAGAACCAAAGAACAAGTAGCCAAAGATTTGCCCGAAAAAACAGAAAGCATTATCTATTGCGAAATGAACTCCAAACAACGCAAAGTATATGAAAAAATACGAGATAATTGCAGAGATGAAATTATGCAAGTGGTAGCCGAAAAAGGCGTATCGGGTGCAGGAATGGTGGTATTGACAGGCTTGATGAAATTGCGACAAATTTGCGACTCTCCATCAATTCTCAATGAAAAAGACCAAAAATATGCCGAAGATTCTACAAAATTAGACAAACTAATGGAGTTGATTCTCGAAATAGCACCAAAACACAAAATATTAGTATTTTCGCAATTTATAGGAATGTTGGATTTGGTAAAACGCCGTTTGCACGCAAACCATATTACACACGTATATTTAGACGGGCAAACGCAAGATAGACAAAGTTTGGTAAATAATTTTCAAACTAATGATTCTATTCGTGTGTTTCTGATGAGTTTGAAAGCTGGAGGGGTTGGCTTAAATTTGACCGCAGCCGAATATGTATTTTTGATTGACCCTTGGTGGAATCCTGCTGTAGAACAACAAGCCATAGACAGAACTCACCGAATAGGGCAGGAAAATAAAGTTTTTGCTTATAAAATGATTTGTAAAGATACGATTGAGGAAAAAATATTGCAATTACAAGATAAGAAAAAACTACTTGCAGATGATTTGATTAGCACCGAAACCAATGTTTTGAAAAAATTATCCAAAGAGGATATTCAAGACTTGTTTAGTTAATCCGAGTTGCATAGTAACCGTATGTTTGTCTTCAGGCAAATAGACGGTTGCTATACAACTTGCCTTAATTTATGTAACTTGCGTAGTTGTATAATAAAAGTTTGTAGTATAAATACAAAAATTAGCAATACTGTTACTATACTCATCAAAAACCACTTAAAGCCATACGAAGAACAAAAATAAAACCTACAATTTTTCTTTAAAAATTGGATAGGAAAAGTAGGAAAACAATTAGATGATGTAAGGGTGCTTGGCATTAAAATAAATTTTCGTGCTTAAGAAGATTCTATAAATTCTATAAAATATCTATTTGTTGATAGTTTTTATTATATTTGCAACAATGTTGTAGAAAACAAACTTGTTGTACCTATTCTTATGCTTTGGATAAATGCCCTCATTCTTTTTTTATCATCTTTTCTAACAGGTTTAGTGGTTTTTGTCAAACCCGTTATCAAGCCAATTTATTTTACCTTGTCTTTGGCTTTTAGTGGTGCTTATTTGTTCACACTTACCCTTACACATATTTTGCCCGAACTTTTTGCGGAGGCAGTTACCCCTTTTCACATAGGTATTTTTGTGGTTTTAGGCTTTTTGATGCAAGTTTTGTTAGAGTTTTTTACCGAAGGCATAGAGCATGGACATTTGCACCACCACCATCTCAATGCCAATACGATGTTAGTAGCTTTGTGTGTGCATGCGTTGCTGGAAGGCACTTTGCTTAGTCATCCGTCCCATCAACATGAAAATGGAGAAACCAATACCTTATTATTTGGCATTGTGATTCACAAAGTACCCGAAGCATTTGCTTTTGCAGCAGTTCTGTTGGCACAAATGAAACAAAAACGCAGAATGTTACCTTTATTATTGATTTTTGCCTTATCTTCGCCTATAGGAGTTTTGAGCAGTAATTTTATCAATATGGAAACTGTAGTTTCCAAACAAGTAACCGACATACTTTTTGCGATTGTGGCAGGCAATTTTTTACATATTTCGACTACTATTTTCTTTGAGTCCAATCCACAACACCAATTTAATGGCAAAAGATTAATCTGTATTTTGGGAGGAGTTTTGGTGGCTATTTTGGCGGAAGGTTTGTTATAGATGGGGAAAATATATCCTATTAAGATGTAAAATTTTACTTTCATCTTTATAGATTACACATAAGTGCTGCAAGTTTTACAAAACTTGCAACACTTATTTATTTTTTAGGTATTTTTCTATATATAAAAAATAACTAAAAACAGGCTAAGCACCTAACGTACAATAAGTACCTGATATTGTTTGAGCATATCTTGGTCTATAATGTGCAGAAAGTATGTACCAATCGGCAAATCAGCTACAGAAAAGCTAATTGTATTGGTTTGTAGGTCTATATTTTGTGAAGGCACTGTTTTGCGAACTTGTCCCATAGCATCATATAATTTGATAGATAGGGTTTCGCTATATAGGCTTGGCAGAGCAATATGTAAAATATCGTCTACAGGATTTGGATATACATTGCTACTGTATAAGTCTATCAGATTGCCATCTGTGCCTGTGTTTAGCATACAAGGTAAAAGAGGGTTCTGGTTGGCTGCCACACGATATTCTTTGCTAATTTCGCCACAACCATTGGATGCTATTATTTTAAATTTTTTGCTACCATAGGAGGATACAAGAATCATGGCTGTAGTGCCATCATAATCTATATAAACATCTTTGTCCATCACTTGCCATCTATAAGCAATAGCATTAGTAACAGGGGCTATCCAAAAGGCTTTTTGTCTATTAAGACAAAAAACTTCTTTTTCGTTGGTATAGAGTCTGCCTAAAATAGTTGGCGGATTTGCAGATAGATTGATTTCTGCCACACTTTCTTCACTTTTGATGCCACAAGAATTAGTAACTGTAAAAGCAATTTTAGCTAAACCACTTGCTGTGCCATTTACAGGCGAAACCGTAAAACTACTTGGATTACTTGCATCTTGGCTTACTACTACCAAATCTTGACTTCTATCCAAGTATCTATAATCATAACTAAAATTAATACCATTATAAGCAAATAAGTTAATAGTGCTATTCTCTTTATTTGGAGAACAAAGTGCATTTTTGTAAGTTTTACTAATAGTAAGTGTAGGTTTAACACGATTTACTTTGACAGTAGTAATTGCCTCTGAAAAGGATAAACAATTTGAGGGTAGTGGAACAGGAATAACTTTTAGGACTAAATCAACATTAGGAACAGATTGTAGGTCTATAGAGGCTATTAAACCTGCAGCATTGGTAGTAGCAGGAGTTACTAAAACATTGTTTACTGCACTTGGGTTTATAAAAGACCAATTAGCACCTGTACCTTGTGGCACAATTTCCCAACGATATTTATAATCATTAGCACTTGTGATATTTTTTAGAGCTGTTGTTACACGCACTGTAGCAATACCACTTTTGCCACACTCTACATTACCACCATTACCATTGATTAGAAAATCTCCTACGGTAATTGTAGTAGATGGAATAGAACTACGGTTGATAGTAATATCGTTTGCATACTGACTAAATATACCAGCTTTTTGCTCATTGTTATCTACATAAGGACAAGTGGAGAAGTCAATAAGCCCTCGTACTCTTATTTTGCCTCGTGAACAAGCATCAAGTTTAATCTTAACTTGTGTATTCGTTGAACTACCTGTTACATTAGGAACCCATACAACTTTTTCATTTGTATTTACGTCTATATATGGGTTAGGCTGTGCTACAAAATTCCATGCTTTTGGAATACGATACTCATATAAATCAGCATATAACTCTGTATTTGGAATTTTAATAGGGTCAACGGCTAAAGTAAACGATTCATCAGTATTGTCGTTTTGCACATTAAAAGTAGAACTTGTATTCCCATTAATAGATAAATTTTTAGGAAATACCTCTCTAATAGAACGAATAATTACCTCATAGGTTTCAGTAATTTCGTAAACCAAGTTACCTGTTCCGCACTTTGATATAGTTACTTTTATAATAGCTTTATCTATAGTATTATCAAAATAGATAGTAGCTTTTGGTTCTGTTGTTACAAGAGTTGTAAGATTAGTTTGGCTTGAATTTGCTATTTTAGCATTAGTAAATTCCCATGAATATGTACACGCAGGTGGGTTAGTAGCTTTTATATCACCCTCATTTGGTACTAATTCGAATATATTGCCATTTATAAATTTACTGGGACAGAATGGCTCTTTTCCAGAACTCTTAAGAGTCCATTTCTTACCTTTTTTCAAATAAGTCTGAGCAGATAAGCTACTGTGTAGCATAAATAATGCAAACAAACATAAAATTATTGTTTTCATAAAATTTGGGTTTTGAGTTTAAAATAAATAACTAACGTTTAGGACACTTACTGATGATATACTTGTATTAAATGAAGTAGTTTTACTATTTGACTCATATAGTATTTGCCCGTTATATACATTTTTTTCTGATAAATCGTAAGAACTGAAATACACCAAAAAGTTACTTTCTAAGGATACGGCAAAATGAGAATGAATAAAATATTTTATTCCAATAAAAGGTGCAACTCCAACATTGTATCCTTGTGTTTTTGTGTAATGAACCTCTACAACATTATTCCGATTATTCGGAGCAGGGATTTCTGCCTTTGATAAATAATATTCTGCAACTATATCACTACCATAAAATAATTGAAATTTACCCATTTGTTGCTGATATTCATAACCTACTTCGATAGAAGGTCGTAAAACTGTACCTCTGGTAGCATAAATATAATTTGACAGAGTATCTAAAGAACGAAATGTAGAATTTAAACTTATTCTAAATCTATATGCCCTATATACTTCATTTAACCCTTTTAGTTTTGTAATATTTTTTCGAAGAAAAATAGATGGGTTTCCTGGCTGTACTACACCTCCTATCTCTCGAAAAATCCAAGGATATACATTTGTAGCTACTTCCCAAGTCATTCTTTCAGGTTCTGCTTCTTTTGTAAATTGTTTGCTTATTTTTTTTGTTTTTGTACTGTCTGTAGTTTGTGCTTGGGAGTGGATACAAGCCAAAAGTAGCAGTAGTAATAAAAGGTATTTTTTCATACGTAGATGAATAAAAACGTGATTGCAAAAT
>JBIKRY010000279.1:0-6346 GCA_044348925.1 Bernardetiaceae bacterium | reverse complement strand
TCATCAAGTAGATGCAGATGGGCTTGTGTGGTGTGATTGGATAAACGACAAAGGTAAGCCAGAAAGAAACGCATACAGTTATTTGCAGTTAGAAATTGTATGATTTATGATTTATGATTTATGATTTTTTTTGACTTATAAAATAAATCATAACTAATTAAAATAATTCATAAATCATAAATAATAATTATATTCCTGTCCTTTTTATTTTTTGGCTTGTAAACTACCTTTGTTGCAGATAATTTATTATTCAACAAAATTTATTTTTATGCAAAATGTAGTAGGCGACAAGCCACAAAAATTCGGGATTACAAATCTTAGTATTGTTATTGCTTTTTTCACTTCACTTTTTGTTAGTGCTTGGGAATGGCTCAAAGACGGAAAATTCTCTTTTGGCGAACTCTTAGAGGCGGTGCCAAAATTAAGAAATATTCCTAATATTTTGGTTTGTTTCAAATATGTTGTTGCCGAAGTTAAAGACTTAACGAAGGAAGAACAAGAAAAGCTAAATTTATTGGTTGCCGAGAAGTTGGAAATAGCCAGTAAGACCAAAGCTGCAAAAATTACCAACTTAATTTTAGAAGCCTTATTGTATTTGCGAAATTTAGCAGAACAAGTGAGTTTCATTATCAAAAGTAAGGACACAGAGGAGGTAGCAGATGCAAGTGATATGCCTACTTTCTTTGATAAAAACGCAATTAGTTAGTAAATTATAAGATAGTAAATTAGTAAGTTAAAAAGCTAACTAATTTACTATCTTGCTAATTTACTATCTTACTAACTTACTATCTTACTAATTTACTATCTTACTAATTTACTATCTTACTAACTCATAAAACCTATGAAAATTACACTCAAACGAGATTATCTCAAAGACTGTACAGTCGGACATTTATTGATAGATGGAGTTTTCCATTCGCAAACAATGGAGTTACCTTGGAAAGAAAATCAACGCAGGATTAGTTGTATTCCTGAAGGTGAATATGAATTGAAAAGATACCGCAGATTGAGTGGTAAAATGTCTATTGAAGTTTGCAAAGTGCCAAATAGAACTGCTATTTTGATTCATGCGGGCAATGATGCCACACAAGACGAAAATGGTGCAGATACGCAAGGTTGCATTTTGCCAAATACTACCATTGCAATCACAAAAGGAAAAGTACGAGGTTCGGGAAGTATTGTAGCAACAAATGGTTTGTATAAACAAATTTTTGCAGCTTTAGACAAAGGGGAAACGGTGAAGTTAATAGTTTGTAAAAATTCATTCGCCTAAAGGCAAATATACGGATTTTCCCTGTCCTTTTTTAAAAAATAAGTTTTTTGCAATTTTGTAATAACTTTCACACTATGTAAGACTTCTTCAATGGCTATGCAGTTACAAGAAATTACTATTTTAATTCCACCATATTTAAAAAAGTTTTGTTTGCGAAATTTTAAGACGAGTTCGCAAGGGCATATTTATTATTGTGGAAAAAAAATTGTGGAAAATACCATTTATGTACCTCGCCGATTTGAAAAAACAGAACCACTAAAAGTTATTGTAGATAGTCAAATCAAACCAATTTCTTTGCAACAACATTTTTGCAAAGAATTTGATAAAATATTTTGCTTGTGGTTTATGTTTGAAAAACACAAAACCCAAGCCCCAAACATTCAGCTTGTTTGCCAATTTATGCAAAAACACGACATCACAGAAGAAGAAATTAACGTCGATAGTTTACTCCGTAAATGGCAACGAGCTAAGAATAAAGACCTTACACAACTTATTATGAATTAGATAAGAATTATGATTTATGATTTATGATTTTTATACGTAAAAATAAATCATAAATCATAAATCATATTTCAAAAAATGAACAACGATTTTTCCTTACCGTTTTGCATTTTACCAACTTTTGCAGAACAAAATTTCCCCAAGTTGTTATCCATTCTCAAAGGCAAGTCCCCGCCTAATATGGAAAGTGATTTGAAAGAAAGACACAAACCTTATGAGGTTTTGTGGCAAAGTTGGCGAAGTAATGACGCTGCTAATCAAAACACAAACCGCAGCCAAGCTGATAACACTGTACTTGCAGGTGTTATTTCCTTAATAGGTACTTTGTTTCAAGAAGATGAAGCCTGTACTGATGGTATGATGACCAAGGCAAATCAAATAGATAGCCTTGCCAATAATGACAAAGTGCAAAGTATTATTCTGAAAGTTCGCAGCCCTGGTGGTATGGTAAACGGAGTTAATTCTATGGTGGAGGCTATTGTAAGAGCCAAAAGCAAAAAACCCGTTATTGCTTTTATCGAAGATGGAATGTGTGCCAGTGCAGCCTATTATATTGCTTGTTCGTGTAGTCATATTATGGCAAGTAAAAAATTGGATTTGATAGGTAGTATTGGTACTATGTGCAGCTTTGCGGATTTTTCTAAACTCTATGAAAAAGAAGGAATTACCCTACACGAAATTTATGCTACCAAATCTACCCAAAAAAACAAAGATTACAAAGATGCCCTCAAAGGAGATTACAAAGGCATTACAGCACAATTAGACTTATTGAACGAGCAGTTTTTAGCAACGGTGCAAAGTTTTCGCCCGCAGACTGTAAAGCATCAAGAAGTATTTACAGGGGCTATGTTTTCGGCAACGGAAAGTATAGAGAAGGGTTTGATTGACAGCATCGGCACGTGGCAAGACTGTTTAAACTTAGCAGTACAGGAAATTGCAAAAGTAAAAACCCCACCCAACCCTCCCCTTTTGGGAGGGCTAAAAAATAGTGGTTCACAAAATAATTTATCCCAAAAAGAGATGAAAACTTTTAGTATTAATCAAGCCTTTTCAACACTTGCAGTAATGTTTGGTTTCAAAAACTATACACAAAACGAAGAAGGTAGTATGGTGCTTACAGAAGCAGAAGCAAAGGCTTTGACCGACAAAATGACTGCCCTACAAAACGAGGCGGACAAATGGAAAGCAGCAGCCGAAAATGCACAAGCAACAAATATTGCAACCGCAAAAAGCACAGCGACTGATGCGGATTTGCAAAGCAGATTTACAAGTTTGGAAAGAGATTTTGAAAACTTGCGAGCAGAAAATGCTAAGTTAAAAACGGATAACAAGGCTTATCGAGAACAAACTTTGATGTCTACAGGCACAAGTCCAGTGAAAACAACGCCTGATGCTACTGCCTTAGATGGTGCAAAAGAAGGCGAATTTGTAAGCAGAATCAAAGCGTAGTTTAATTATGATTTATGATTTATGAATTATGATTTATGATTTATTTGATGTACAAAAAAATCATAAATCATAAATCAAAAGAAACCTCACCTAAAACCCCAAAAATTCCGATAATGACGGATATAGAAATTTCGGATATTCTTGCCGATTATGGCAATTACTATCAAAACAGAGGTCAAAATATGACTTCTTTACTCAAAAAATACTATAGGTCTGAAAGAGTTACCGAAACAGAAATGCTAACGGTAATGAGAACTGACAATACAGTGGTGGAACTTGGCAAAGCCTCTATTGATAATGTTTCACAGGCTTATCAAAAAGCGTGGACACCCAAAGGTGATGTTGTGATTACGCCCCAAACTATTGTGCTTGGCGAATTGAAAATTGATTTGGAATTGTACACAAGAGCTTTGAAAGATAGTTGGTTAGCGTTTTTAGATTTGAATAGTCTTGATGAAAAATCAACGCCTTTTATCAAATACTTGATGGAAGAACATATTCCAGAGGCTTATAATGAAGAATTTGAGATGTTGCAATCGTATTTGGGTGTATATGTTACGCCAACCGCAGGAGTAGCAGGCAGTCCACAAGGTGCGATGGACGGTATTCGCAAACGAATTAATCAAGGCATTGCCAATGGTACGATTGCTACCATTAGCACAGGTGCTTTGTCGAATGATGCAGCTATTTTTGTCAAGCAGATTGAGGATTTTTGTAAGCAAATTCCTAAAAAGTTTTGGAAATATGCTTTGAAAATTGGCTTGAATGAGGACAAAAAACTATTGTATAATGAAGGTCGCAGAATTTTGTATAATACCAATTATGCAGCAGAAGCAGATTTGGACAAAGTGCAAAACTTCAAACACAAAGTAATTGGTTTGCCATCTATGGGAACTGATGACAAAGTTTGGACGACTCTCCCTGGTAATGCACGTTTGTATGTAAAAAATGCAAGCAATGAAGGGCAATTCAAAATCAAAGAAGGTCAGCCCCGCCACGTACAAATTTATTCACAATTCTATAAAGGAATTGGTTTTGCAGACCACGAAGCTGTATTTACCAATGACCGCAGCCTTGTTTAGTTAGTAAATTAGTAAGTTGTAAATTAGTAAGTTTTTTTAGTTAGTAAATTAGTAAATTAGTAAATTAGTAAATTAGTAAATTAGTAAATTTTTAGTTAGTAAATTAAAAAAATACTTACTTACTAAATTAATTACTAATCCACTAACTTACTAATTCACTAACTTACTAACTTACTATCTTACTATCTTACTATCTTACTATCTTACTATCTTACTAATTTACTAACTTACTAATTTATAACTTACTAATTAAAAAAATGTCAGAAGAAGAAATCAAAAAATTGCAAGAGCAATTAAAACAACTGCAAAAAGAAAAAGCAGCAGCCGAAAAAGCATCAAAAGAAGCAACAGAAGCTCGCATAGTAGCCGAAAAATTAGCTAAAGATGCTAACGAAATGGTGCAAGACTTGGCTAAACAGGTGGAAACACAACGCAATAACACAGATGGTAAAGCTGTGATTGACTGCGGAACAGAACAGTATCGTATTTTGTCAAGCCCAAAGGCAAAAGTAATAGTAGCAGGTAATACATACGTAATTGGCGAATTGACAGCCGATAACAAAGATGTATTAGATTTGCTAATTCGCACCAAAAGTGGACACGTTGAATTGGTAAACGAAAATGTAAACCCAACTAACTAAGATGATTTTATTTCCTGGTAGCGTCGCAGCAGACGATTTGAATGGAGCCGACAATATGTCGGGCTTAAAACAACAATTTTTGGTAGCCCGTAGAGATTGGTTTCAAACCATTGCAAAACCTGCAAATGATTTGAACTCGCCAGCTTTTAACCCTTTGGCAGATTTTATAGGTACGGTTGAAATTCGTGATAGTCATACTTTTAAAACGGGTTTTGGTTTTATGGAAGTGTATTGTACTTTTGATAAAGGTAGCTACAAAGTAGATGAACCAAAAAATAATGACCAAAATGGTGGTATGCACACCATAACGGGTTTTATTCCTGGTGCTTATGCGAATAAAATGGCATTTTTAAGGAATGCACAAAATTATAATTGGATTTGCTTAGTGAAAACTATGCAAGATGTGTATTTGCAAGTAGGTATTCAGGATTTATGGGCGAGGATTTCGGCGGGCTTCCAAATCGGTAATACCACAGGAGATATATCTGGATTTCCAATTACTGTAAAAGCTTTTATGGCATCGCCACTTATTTATTCGGGAACTGTTACCTTACACCCTTAAAATTAGTTAGTAAATTAGTAAGTTTTTAGTTAGTAAGTTTTTTTTAGTTAGTAAATTAGTAAGTTTTAAATTAGTAAGTTTTTTTTAGTTAGTAAATTAGTAAGTTTTTTAACTTACTAACTAAAAATTCACTAACTTACTAATTTATAACTTACTAATTTATAACTTACTAATTTATAACTTACTATCTTACTAATTGATAATTTACTAATTTATAACTTACTATCTTACTAACTAACACGTGGATTATCAAACAGCCTCTACACTTTATTTGCAATATGCTGATAATGAAACGGTTAAAGGTTTTATTAAGCAGGGCAAAAGGTTTTTAGTAGAAAAAAAGGTGATGGAATGGTTTGTTAATTTTGAAGGGAACAAACCTAAAATTGCAGAAACGCCACCCAAAACCCAAACTACTAAAACTATTCCCAATTTGCAAAATTACCCTCAAGCGGTGCAACTTATCTATGAAAAAAGACAAGCTGCATTTCGTTTGCGGGATTTTTGGTTTTATCAGTTGGAAAATCTTAGCCACGATAGGGAAAAATGTGCAGCAGCTTGTCAAGAGATTTTGAAACAAAAGGCTATTATTCGCCATTGTTGGGCTTTGTTGAGTTATTACGATAAGTTTAAGAAATTGCCCGAAGTTGAACCTGAAATAACTTTATTCCTTGATGAAGCCCAAAAACAACAACGCATCAGAACTTTAACCGCCAATATTTCAAGGGACAGGAAAGATGGGAAATTGCAATTTGTGGAAAAATGGGAAAAAGAACTTTATTTATTGAGTTAGTAAGATAGTAAATTATTAATTAGTAAGTTTTTTTTAGTTAGTAAG
>JBIKRY010000039.1:0-21255 GCA_044348925.1 Bernardetiaceae bacterium | reverse complement strand
AATAGCTATAAAAAGCTGTGTGGGACAGTAGGTTGCCTTGACTGAGTGTATTTTATAGTTGCAAAAATAGTATTTTCACAACAATTATTTACTTTTGCAAACCTAAAGGTGGGACACAAACAATGGCGGAGCATAAAAATACTGTTAAATTTGTAAATAAAAACACTAAAACATACACTAAACTTACTCAAAAATTCTTAAAAAGATGTGTACATACCCTAGGTGGAGACACAAACAACGGCAGAAATACAATTCTAAATTTGGAATAATTTTTACTAATCAAGGTCAAACCAATGTCCCCTATTTATAACATTTATAAGATGATAGATTAAAAAAGGTTTTGCTTTAATATTATCTTTTTTCCCAAATAGGAGTTTAAAAGGGTTTAATATTTCATTTTCGCTAAAAAAATATTTAGATATAATAAAGTTAGACATATTAACAGAAAAAAAATCACCAAATTTTTGTCTAAATCTTTCTCCATCATCTCCATCAATACCTGTGTCTATGAAGAATTTAGTATTTTCATTGATATCAATACCAAATTCTTTTTCAAAAAATTGTATTATTTGTTTTTCCATTTTTATTTAGTTAAAGAGTAAACACTATATCTATTTACTGCCGTTGGCTGTGTCTCCACAGCCAACTCCACCAGCACATCAAACTTGCCCAAAGAAACTACTTTTTTAGTTTTATCACACAAAAATAGGTAATAAATTAACAAAAGTAGCTTTAAAAATTGAACTTGACCTACTAATAGAGTGGTTTCAATTCCATTGCGGGTTTGACACAAACAATGGCAGGAAAAACAATACCAAGAAGTTTATTTAATCTATCTTATTATTACTACCACCAATTTTACCGCAACTTATTATTTTCGTCTTGTAATTCCTTGCAACATTTTTTCAAATTCCTCTATATCAAATTCTATATCATCTTCCCCTACTTGGTCAAAAGGGTTTTCTAATTGGTCTTGAATATTGATAAGGCTGACAAATACAAAACTATACAAAAGTGCTGACACATACCCTATTATTTCTCGTCCATCTTTGAGGTGGTGTGCAAAATATGGAGCATACAAAATAGGAAAGGTATAAATAAAAAACTTGGAATAAGTGCGTAAAGAATTTGGGGTTCGATAAATAAAAATAGTTCGTAATTTTTCATAATCATTAATGCCCCGCGTGAGATATTGGTCTATCCTTGATAATTCGCTGGGAGTAACCCCTACTTGTCGCAATTCTTGAATAAGTATTGAAATGGCATCAAATTTTTGATAAATTCTTTCGTCAAGATTTCTATATTTTTCGGGGTCTTGTAAAAAATAGTCGTGCATGAGTTGAATAGAAGTAATTAATTCATTGCTCATAGTATCCCTAAAATAGGCTTGGTTTTTATCTGCCCAATTTTTACTTGCCATAAAAATGCCCAACCAATTTGCTTTCAAAGAAGCATAATACATAATAGCATCTTCACGCCGTTTGTAGGCACTATTGATAGAAAATACAACAGGAAAAATAATAGCAGTTCCAATTAAGGTAATGGGCAAATCGCCAATAAATTGGAAATAATCACAAAGAAAAGTAGCTATAATGGTTAGAAATGTAATAAACCATGTATTTAGATTAATGATAAGAAACAGACTTCTAAATATTTTAGAAAATTCTTTCATATTGGTAATGCTTGATTTTGTAAATAATTTGAAATGCTAAATTAAAGCATATTTCTTATATTACGCAAATATTACAGATAGATTAAATAATTGTAAAAATATTAGATGTATGTTTCTGCTTTTTTGCCATGTCGGACTCTTGTTCGTGGTATTAACTGTAGATTCATGTATTTTTTTGAACTTTTCCAATATCATTTTAGTTTTATTTAGTAACTATATTTACTACCTATGTTTAAAAATAACTTATTGATTGGAGCATTGTCCTTGCTGATAATTTCCAATGTATATGCACAAGATGACAAAATAGCTTTTTCTACAAACGCATGGAAAGATATTTTAGTACAAGCCAAAACAGAAAACAAACCAATTTTTGTAGATTTTTATGCAGAATGGTGTGGCCCCTGCAAAATGATGAGCAAACAAGTTTTTACAGATAAAGAAGTAGCAAATTATTATAATGCTAATTTTATTTCTGTAAAGATTGATGCCGAAAAGCAAGAATTGGAATTGGTAGAAAAAACAGGAATTACTGCCTATCCATCTCTGTATTATTTTTCGCCTGATGGTAAGGTGCTAAACAAGCAAGTAGGAGCTTTGAAAGCCAAAGAATTTAAGGCTTTTGGCGAAAATGTGGTAAATATGTTAGGAATTGCCAAAAAATTGCCAGAAATAAAAGCCACTTATGAAAAAAATCCACAAGATTTGTCTGCTACCGCAAACTATATCAAAGCCTTGACATTGACCAATCAAGTTATCTTAGCAGATTCGATAGCAAAAATATACTTGCCAAAAGTTGCCGAAAAAGATTTACAAAAAGCCGAAAATTGGGAAATTATTAGTCGGTATGTACGAGATTTTGATAATCGGGAATTTCAATATGTAAGCAAAAATGCAAAAACATTCTTAGAGTTATATGGCGAAGAGGCATACGGCACTTTTTTTTATGAGGTACTAAACAAAAATTTGGAAAAAACGGTAAAAGCCAAAAGTTTGGAAAATTTGGCTACGATTAAAACACAGTTTGCTATGTTTAACCAACAAATGGGCAGTGAATTTACCGAAGAATTTCATAATTTAGGTTTAGAAATGTATTATTACCAAGCCACAGGAAATAAAGAAAAATATTTGGAATTGATGATAACCCAAACCGATAAATATTTGTTGGAAAATGGCGGTGAATTAATCAAGCGTATTTTTGAAATCATACAGAAATATGATAGCAAAAGTGCCTTAGAAAAAGCCAATACGTGGTCGCAAAAATTACTAAAAAATGAAAATTCTGCACTTTCTAACTATGTTTGTGCAACTGTTTTTTTTAAACAAGGCAATAAAGTAGAAGCAAAAAAATATTTGGATATTGCAATCAGCAAAAACGACAATCCCGAACTTGACCAGTATATTCAAGCATTAAAACAAGAATTAGGAAAATAAATGCCACAGCATACGAAGTTATCGTATTTGCCAAATTAAATTATTTGAAAATTATTTTAAGGTAGTTCCCTTATTGTATAAGAACTAAAAGCCAAAGGTTTTGTCGCAAACAAAACCTTTGTTTTTGCCCAAGTAGTTTGGAATAATTCCGAATTTCTATATTTTTCTAATGCAGTAGCATCTTTCCAATAGCTGTAGGTGCTAAAAACAGTAGGATTATCAGCATCTTGTAATAATGCAAGGTGTTGACAATTTTCAAAATTTCTAATCTCTTGTTTTGCTGTATCAAATATTTCTAAAAAAGTAGCAACTTTTTCAGGGACAAAAGTCATACGTACTATGCGAATTAACATAAAATAATTTCTAAATTAGATAAGGATATGAATAATTTGTTTTGTCATTTTGAGTAAAGCGAAGAATCTGGTGTTTTTTAGATTAAAAAACAATCATGCAGATTCTTCGCTACACGCAACATGACAAAACTATACATTTAATTTGTCTTGTTACTTAGATTTGAAACAGATTTTGTTTATTTTCCCAAATGTTCTACTTTTTGGAGTTCTTCCATTGCAGCAGCTTTAAAATACAAATAGGTGCTGTGTTTAAAAGCCTCTGTTGCCAAATTTACATTATTCATTTTTTCGGCAATCAACCCTAATTCAAATTCGTATTCTGACAAAGTTTTTTGGTCTAAATTTTTAAAAGTTACCAAATTTTTCAAAACTTGTACTGCCTCCGCATCTCTGCCCAATTTATCCAAGCAAATAGCTTTGAGAAATAAAGCAGTATGGTTATCGGGTTTGGCTTGGATAATTTGGTTGGCAATATGTGTAGCTTTTTCATATTCGCCTTTTTCCACTTCCAAAACTAATAATTCTTGTTGCAGTTTACTTTTTTTATTTTCATCAGAAATATTTGCAATAGCCGTTTCTAACTGTTTGATTATTAGGCTTTTATCGGTTTTTAACTCACTTAATTTTACCAATAATTGATTGGCAGGGGTATTGTGTTTATCTTTTTTCAAAATATCATCTAATACATGTTTGCACTTATCCAAATCATAGACCATAAAATGTGCGTAGGCAATGGCATACAAATGGCTGGTAGTCATTCGTTTTACTTGCGATTTGTAAGGTTCTATGTTCAAGTGTGGTGTCAATTTTTGTGCAGCTTCGTATTCATTGAGATGATAATAGGCAGTATATAACTCATAATAATATTTACCTTGCTCGGTTGGTTCTATATTTTGGGCATTTATTTTTTCTACAGTAATCTCAAATGGTTTATCATTAGTAGTAGTAGGTACTATAGTTTTGTCTAAAGTAGCTACTGCTTTTAACATACTTTCTTTTGCTTCTCTGTATTTGTGGTGCATATTTTTGTTTTTTCCATCATAATAATACAATAATGGATTTTCAATTTGCAAAGCCATTGCATCTTGAATATGTTTATCGGCTTGTTTTAGCCAACCATTTTTGTCCATTAAATTGAGAATAGATAATTTTTGTGCCAAACGGCTTGCAGGAGATTCTTCATATTGAAAAGCCAAATCGTAGGCACTGATAGCCTCTTTTGTTTTATGTGTATTGGCATAGATATAGCCCATCATGAGATATGCCTCGCTATTGGTGCTTTGTAATTCTGTTACTTTTCTGAAACAAGACAATGCTTTTTCATAGTTTTTTAGGCTAAGATAACATTTTCCCCGTTCATAATGAAACACATGATTTGTAGGGTCTTTGGTAATTGCCTTATCTAAAAACATAGATGCCTCTGCATATTGTTGATTTTTTAGATATTTTGATGCCATAATAAATGCACTAATACTTTCGTCATGGGCATTTTTAGGGGCTTGTTGTGGGCTTTGAGCAAATATTTGACAGGCAAATAAGGTGCTGCAAGCAAAAATAGTTAGCGTTTTCATAATTGTATCGTATTTGTATAAACATAAAATAAATAGAAGATAATTGTTTATTGAAGTGGTGAATAGTTTTACTACTTATACGTTATTTTTGACAAAAAGATACATAAATAGCCAAAAACTTACAAACTTTTTTGTGATGTAATAAAACAACTAAAAATAAAGAAAAATTTACTAATAACAAATAAATGATAGAAAAATAATAGACAAAATAAAAAAAAACCAAGATAATAAAAAGTAAGTCTTACAAAAAAACTGTATCTTTGTAGCAGCTACACAATAAATTTGTTAGCTAATTAGATAGACAATTACCCACATTAAACACACAAATAGTATGCAAATTGCTGATTCTCACTGTGATTTACTAAGTTATTTATTCTACGAAAAAGGACACCAATATGACGCAGCTGCACGTTGTTCTATTCCACAACTCCAACAAGGTAATGTTGTGTTGCAAACTTTGGCTATTTTTACCAATAGTGCAGATTCGCAAAGTTCGGAAAATGGCATTGCACAAAGTGAAATTTTTGCCAATTTATTGACCGAAGAAGACGAATATGTGTTTGGCGTGCAAAATTTTGATGACTTAGAAGAATTAGAAAATGACACACGCATAGGCTTGATAGCATCTATCGAAAATGCTTCGGGTTTCTGTTCGGAATATGATAGTTTGGAAGAAGGTTTTGATAATTTGGAAACTATTATCCGCAATACAGGTAGAGTTTTTTATATTAGCCTAACACATCACCATAAAAACCGTTTTGGTGGTGGCAACTATACTCGAACAGGTTTGTTAGACGATGGAAGACGACTTTTGGATTATCTTTCGGGTAGAAATATTGCGATTGATTTTTCGCATACCAGCGATGCACTTGCATACGACATACTCCAGCACATAGATGCAGAAGATTTGGATTTGCATATTTTGGCAAGCCACTCTAATATGCGTGCTATACACCCAAATAAACGAAATTTGCCAGACGAACTTGTAGAGGAAATTTTGCGAAGAGGTGGAATTATTGGGCTAAATTGGATAAAAAGTTTTATTGGACGCAAACAAGAAGATTATTTCAAACATTTGGAATATGCTTTGTCTTTGGGGGCAAGCCACCAACTTTGTATGGGGTCTGATTTGTTTTACTTCGAACAGCCAGAAGATAAACCAAATATTAATTTTTTTGAACCTTATCAAACGGCAGCAGATTATCCGAGTTTTATAGATGACCTCGAAGCTCACAATATTTTAAACCCAAAACAACTCCGAGATTTTACCAAAAATAACTTACTTAATTTCTTAGAAAAATTAATGCGTTAAGTATTTTATGTAGGCTTGTTTTTCTACTAACTAATGTAAGTTGCGTAATAGTACGGAACTCCAGTTCCGTACATAATTTATTACATAAATAAAACATTTTATACTAAAATAAATAGATTTTTAGGTAAAATAGGCTTGCCTCTGCAACTTACTTATAAAAAATGGCACTCGTATTGATAGGTAGTTTGTAGGGTTGTTTATAAACTATTTTCAATCTTTCATCAAAAAATCTAATTTTTTTATAGCTTTTTTATTGGCAGGTGCTTCGAGCATTTTTTTAATTCCGTCTAATTCGCGGCTGGTTAGTCGCCAACTTAATGATGCTTTTTCTACATTTTTCATATATTCGTTGTCATTTTGTTGGTATTGAAAATCTACAGTGCCTATTTCTCCTGCAAACCAACCTTTTGCATATTCTACCAGATTATCATTTAGAATATCTTGCCTGCTACTCAAATTTCCTACTACTACTTGCAAAGGACTCAACAAATCTTGTACGAATGGTCTATCAAAATGTGGCTCAATTTGCTTTTCTTTTTGTGCATCTCTAATACAAATCAATACGACTCCTGAAGTATTTTCGGCAATCCATTCTCTAAAAACATATAAAAACCGCAAAGCATCAGCAACGCCAAAATTATCTATTACCCCTGTATCCATAATTTCCATTGCAGGCTCACTTGGTAATAACACATTTGGGGTGATGTAAGGAAAAGTGGCATTCATACGTAAAGCAGTAGTAAAACGCAAACTATCGGCTTGTTGGGCAGCAAAAAAACGTCTAAATTCTATCCCTTTTATTTTTTGACTAATGTTGCGTTTGTCGTGTAAAGAAGCTGTGGTAAGATAAGAAACGGGCTGTGGCGAAATATATAATTTGCGACTATCATTGACAATCGTAGGGGTTAATAGCAACATAGGAATCTCTGATTTATATTCCAAATTGGCATATTCTGACAAAAATTTATCTAATACAAAATCTGTATCTACGTTTAATTGTCTTTCAAAAGCATAGCCTCTGTCTTTTGGATAGGATTGACTGCCAAGAGAAAATTCTCCCATTCGCAAAGTTAAATCATTGACTATCAACGAATAAACTAAAGTATTTAGTTTATCTTTTGCAATATTATCGATATATTTTTTGTCATATAAATTAGTGATAATTCCCTTTTGTTTCTGCCAAGCTAATTCTCGAAAATAAGCAGCCCCAAACATTCCACCTGATGCCCCAGTCATCAACATCGTTTGTTGGAGCATCTTGCCTTGCAGCATAGAATCTATGGTTTGTAAACAATGGAGTGTCCAAGCAGCAGCACGAATTCCACCACCACTCGAACAAATAAAAATCATTTTAGGTAGTTTTTTACTATTTGTAAGTTTTTGTAAATTTTTGTCCTTTTTTGTGTCTTCTATGATAAATTTTCGTTTCCAATTTTCTAAAATTTTTATGGTATGTTTTGTATCTTGTAAATAATTTTCGTCACTGTTGAGGGTTTGTAAATTTGCAATGCTATAATTTGCTTTGCTTGTATAAGCCAAACCAAAGGCTTTGTGGTAAATATTTTTGGTTTCTTGCGAAAACCAATAACTTGAAAGTACAATACACAAAGCAGTAATGCTTACTGCCCAGCCTCGCAACCAATACGATATGCCACCAATGACCGCCATTACTAATGAAAGTGCAATCATTACCATTGCAGCAGCAGGTAATTGCAAATAAGGCACTTCGCGAAACCAACCCAAAAGGATAAAAGTACAAGCTACAAAGAGTTGAATACTTACGGCATTAAACTGATTTTGGTCAAACACTTGTGCTATTACATCACGTTGATAAGGAAAATTATAAAATGCTTTGCGAAATACAAACGGAAAATCTATGTAATATTTGACAGGCAACCGCAATAAATGTACGTTTTGTAGGCGTTGAAGGGCAAAAATTCGGTTAAACGTATTTTTTTTCAGTTGTTTATCTACTTTGGCGGTAATAGTTTGAAAAATATCTTTGTTGGTATAGTAAAAATAGACAAAAGTAAGTGCCAACATTGTAATTAGCCCCAACATAAAACCCATCATTTCTATAAAAATAGTAAAATTACTATGATATTGATAATGAGATTGGTAATTTATGAATTTTATCATATATACTACAATAAAAATAATGGGAATAATGCTATTATTTAGGCAAAATTTGGAAAATGGATTTTGCAAAGCTCCCAAAAAATTAAAACGGTAACAATCTAAAACATAACAAGTAATATGATAAGACATCATCAAACCTCCCGTTGCCAAACCCATAAAAAACAGACTTACAAAACCAACTTCATTCAAATAGGCAGGGTCAAGAAATAAATAAGGCACGCCAAATTCATTTCCAAAATTTTGGGTAATAATTGCCAATAACAACCCCCAAACAGCTAATAAAATTTGGTTTTGTTTGCAATGATGCAACAATAACTGGATAGGAAACGAATAAATAAGTTTGTGTAACATCTTTGTAGCTATGACAATGTTTTTTACAAGTTACAAATAATTTTAATTTTTGTGCAAATAGAAATGAAAAATTGTGTTTTCTGTACGTAAAATTTTGGTAGTTAAATAGTACAAAAATACCATAAAATATAAAGCTCAACGTATAGCAAAAACTTAAGAAAAATAACTATCTTTGCAAAAAAATAAAAAATGGAAACTACAAGACAAAAAAAATTTGCAAAACTGCTTCAAAAAGAACTAAGTGATATTTTTCAACGAGAAATGCGAGGCATTATTCCTAATACCATGATTACCATTACAGGAGTAAGAGTTACCCCTGATTTGAGTATTGCAAAAGTTTATTTGAGTTTTCTGCCAAATAAAGCAGCAAGCATACATATAGAAACTATCAAAGACAACGGAAAAAATATTAGACAGGAATTAGCTAACCGTATTAGACATGATGTGCGAATTATTCCAAACCTACAGTATTTTGTTGATGATACGAAGGAAGAAGCAGCAAAAATAGATGCCTTAATCAATTCTTTACACATTCCACCAATTAGCGAATAATAAATAAAGTATAAATTATGTAGAAATATATACTTTATTTTCGTAGAAAATATAGCAAAGCATTAGCTATTGATTATGCACCTATTTTATTACCTATTTAAAAGGCAAAATTTTTAATTTTTTCGTACCATTAGACACTACGTTTCGAATACAAATTTTTCGGGAAACGTAGTGTTTTTTAGTGTCTAAGTAATATAAAATTAGTAATATATTTTTAAAATAAATTAAATTATACTTTAAAAAAATTTGATGCAGCAAACCTATTTACAATAGAAAATAAGATGGCACATTCTTTGGTTGCCTACTCTTTATAAGCTACCAAATTGTAATAGCCTATACAACTTACCTACTTATAACAAATAAAAAATAAGAAAAATAATATTTTATCGTAAAAATAATAACTATTTGCAGTATTTTGCGTAAAATTGAGATAGTGTTACTATCTTCTTTATTAATAAAAAAAATATTTTTATTAATAAAATAACTAATAAAATTAATCTATAAATTTTAAGATATGAAAATTTTGTTACAAACTCTTTTTATTTGTATGCTATTTTTCTGTGCCAACTTTGTTGCACAAGCCCAAAAAAGTGACCCATACGGCAAACCAGCAATTTGGGAAAAACTAAAAAAAGACCCTAATAATAGGACTTTGTGGAGTCAATATTTAGCCAAAAAATGGGCAAAACTTTCTAAAAAAGATAAGGCAGATGTTGAGGCAATGAAACAGTTGTTATATATAGAGTCTATTGCAGAAGAAGAATCTATTATCGGGGTGCAAGAGAAAAAAAAATCTGAAGAAATATTCAAAGGCGACGTTTTACCAACTTTGGCAAAAGACCGTAAACCCAACGAATTAACTTCGGCAGAAGCAAAACAATTGGCACATGTAGAAGCTATTTTACTTGAGCAACCCGCAGAAATAGAAGAACTCAAGGTCAATATTACTACAAATTTTATTATTTTAGAAGACAAATTCAAGGAGGTTTTTGAATCTTTAGGCGAAACCTACAGATATTATCACGAAGTACACCCTGAAGGAGATTATAGTGAATTGAAATGGATAGAAGAACAAGAACTAAAAATCAAATTGATAAAAAAACAACAAGTAGAAAATTTTAGAAAAAGTTTTACCATTATTAGGTAAGGAATAGCCTAAAAAAAATTTCAAAAGATGTAATCTTAAAAAAAGATTACATCTTTCCGCATAGATTTTACAAGAACTACAATGTAGAACTTACAACCAAGAATTTACACACACTTTGTCTATTTTTTTAGATTAAATACAAAACCCTTTTCGGTTTGCCTTTCTTCAAAATCAATTTCTAAGCCTATCAAAAATAGCATTTGCCGTTTTTCATAGAAAATAGGAATATTTTGGTAGCTATATGACAAATCTCCATCTTTTTGTTTATCAAAACCCAGCCTAAAACTTGCACCCCCACAACCACCCCCACCTTGCACCAACACACGCAAACCATAGCCTTCAGGGATATTTTTGTGTTGCATAATATAGCTAATTTCTTGGGCTGCCTTCGTGGTAATTGTAATTGGAATTATCTCTTGAAACATATTTTTATCAGTTATAGAATAGTAACAAATAAATTTGAGAATAATTTTTACAAATAATAAAAAAATTACTTATTTTTTTATACTTTTGTAAAAACAACTTGTATCTTTAAAAGTTTTAACATAAATCTTAATCATAATTTTCGTATGAAAGCAATTCATCTTATTAGAACATTTTTATTGTTGGCTTTGGTAGCTACGGTATCTGTTCGTTGTAGCTGTGACGACACTACTGCAAAACCAAAAACATTGTCTCAACTAATAGCTACAGGTCTTTCTTGGAAAGTTGTTGCTGCACGTAATAATGGAGCAGTACAACCACAAGCAAGTTACGCTAATTTTAGAGTAACTTTTTCTGTTAATGGCACTTACCAAATTACAAGAGGTGGGGCACCTTACTCGCCATCGAGAGTAGCTTCACAACAAGGCTCTTGGGCTTTGGCAACTACCACCTCTACTACTGCTGGTGATTTAACTTTTGATGCTGCAAATGCTGCGGTAACAAGAAAAATTAAATTATCTAATGTAAAAGAAAATGCAACAGCAACTATCGAGTGGACTTTGGAAGAAAGCGAAGATAAAACAAAACCAACTATTTCGTTTGATTTAGTACCTGCCAACTAATCCAAAATAATAGATACCAAAATTTTAAACTTTCCAAGTGTTTTAAACTTGGAAAGTTTTTTTATGCCAACTTTTGTAGTTTTTTGGCAAATATATTTGTTATCTAAATATTATTTTTAGTTTTGCAAAAATAACATTTCTAAAATAGTATCTAATGACATTTTTACCTACTCCTATTGCCATCATTACAGGCTCCTCAGGAAGCATTGGACGTGCTATGGTTTGTGTTTTTCAACAAAATGGTTACCAAGTTATTGGCTTAGATAAACAAACTGCCGATAATGTAGATTACTTTTTAGCAGTTGATTTGTATGAATTTGTAGAAAAAATAGAAATTAGGCAACAAATTTTTGAAAAAATCAGTACATATATAGGAACAGACAAAAAATTAGTTGCTCTTGTCAATAATGCTGCCGAACAACGCTTAGATAACACCGAAAATATTAGCTATACAGATTGGCAGGCAACCATGCACGTCAATTTGACTGCCCCTTTTTTGCTCATTCAAGGCTTATTGCCTCATTTGATACAAGCAAATGGTGCAGTAGTAAATATTGCAAGTATTCATTATCATCTCACAAAACCACGTTTTGTGGCATACGCAACCAGCAAAGCAGCACTTGTTGGCTTAACAAAAAGTTTGGCAGTAGATTTGGCGGGTAAAATTCGGGTAAATTGTATTAGCCCAGCAGCCATTGAAACGCAGATGTTACAAGCAGGTTTTCCAAACCCAGAAGATTACAAAAAATTGCAAGCCATTCACCCTGTAGGACGAATAGGTAAAGCAGAAGAAATAGCCGAAATTACCTATTTTTTATGTTCCGAAAAAGCAAGATTTATACATGGCTCGAATATAGAAGTTGATGGCGGAATTGGAGCAGTATTAAAAGATTTATAATAACTATTCAACAAGTATTTTAATCTATAAATGAGATAATCATAGCTATAAAAAATCTCTTAACTTATTGCTAACTACGTATTTAGCTACTAAAATAAACCTAAAATTGATACAATTTTTCTAAGTTTTTATAAATTTTTAGCCTATATAAAACATAAACAGTAATAAATGATTATGTTTTTTCAAAAATTTGCACCTTATTTGCTTTACTAATATCCTAACCTTAAATTTTGTTTCAATATGACTAATAAATGGATTTATAGCATTCTATTGTTCTGCATTGTGCAATTTTCGTTTGCCCAAACTTGGGCAGACCTCAACAAGGTGGCACAAGAGCAGTTGAAAAAAGGAAATTTTAAAGATGCCTCCCAAACTCTCGAAAAAGCCTTGACCGCAGCAGAAACGCAATTTGGTAACAAACACGATAATTATGTTAGTACATTAACAGCTTTAGGTGATGCCTACAATGGTTTGCAAGCACATGATAAGGCACGTAATTGCTACTTAAACATTGTGCAAATAAAAAAAGACCTCAAAAAAGATAATAATGTGGAATATGCGAATCTTTTGAATACGATTGCAAGGTCGTATGTCGCAAGCAAAGATTTATTTCAAGGAGAAGTTTATTTTAACGAGTGTTTGATTAATCGCAAAAAAATACAAAAAGAAACACACCCTGATTATATACGTACTCGACACGAGTTGGCAGATATGTATAAAAATGCAGGAAAATTTCAAAAAGCCGAACAGGAGTATAGTGCCATTATTGTACCTGCAAAGGATGTTTTGGGTGCAAAAAGCGAAGATTATTTAGAATTGTTGGGAGACGTGGGAGATGTAGCATACGGACTTAAAAAATATGACAAAGCCATAGAATTATATGAACAGTTTTTGGCTGCCCTAAAAACATCAGGCAAAAAAATAGACGGTATGGCAATCTATTATAACAATATGGCAGAATCTTACCGAATGACCAAAAATTATGACAAAGCAGTTTCTTTTTACAAAGAATCTTTGACTGCAATAGAAGCCAATAAAGATGACGCCAAATATTTAGAGACTTTGGACAAAACTATCAAAAATTTTAATGAAATGTTTAAACAAAGTGAGTCTGAGGCTTTATTGATAAAAAAAGGAGAACTTATCAAAAAAACAAAAGGCGAAAAAAGTAATGAATATTTGCAAAATGCAATGGATTTGGGAGATGTGTATTTGGGCATGAATAAAAGCACCGAAGCCGAAAAATATTACCAAAATGCTTTAGCAAGCATGAAAGCTATGACCAAAAATAATGACCCTCTGTATGCAAATATTTTAGACAAAATAGCCAATTTGTATATTGTAGAAGGGAAAAAATCCGAAGCCGAAACTCTATTTTTAGAGGCTATGGCACAAAGAAAAACAAGTTTGACCGAAAAAAGCCCCGATTATGCCAAAAAATTAGATAGTTTAGCATTTTTCTATCAACGAAATAACGATTTGCAAAGAGCAGACTCTATTTTTAAGGTTTCGATGGAAATACGCAAAAAAAATCAAGGTACAAGACACCCTGATTATGCGTCTTCGTTGGAAAATGTTGGTAAAATTTTGTTAGCAAAAGACAAATTTACAGAAGGTGAACTACTGATTAAACAAGCAGGACAAATTTATTCTACCTATTATGGTGCAAGAAGTGCCGAATATGTAAAAAATCAATTTGAAATGGCAGAAATGTATCATAAAGTCAAAAATAATAATGAGGCAATGAAATTATATTTAAAGGTATTAGATTTGCGAAAATCTTTAGGCGAAAGCCACCCTGATTACCAAGCAGTACAAAAGAAAGTAAATGACCTCAAAGAAGAAATGGGTAAAA
The DNA here is from genome assembly GCA_044348925.1 of Bernardetiaceae bacterium. GTDB lineage: Bacteria > Bacteroidota > Bacteroidia > Cytophagales > Thermoflexibacteraceae > JAAFKA01. Next base: position 6,928 of record JBIKRY010000039.1, on the reverse strand, counting down.
AATAACAAGCATTTCAATTTTTCAAGCAAAACGCCAAACTTACTAAGTTTGGCGTTTTGCTTAGAATTAAAAAATAAATATTTGTAATTGCAACCAAATTTCACTTCTATTTATTTTTTCGGTTTGTATGCCCGTCAAAGCTATTCGGTTATAAGTCACCATTTCGTACAACAGTTTTATATTTGCATTATAGGAACTCAAATAATAATTGAGTCCTAAGCCCATTCTTTGTTTAGAATTTAGTTCGTCAAAAAATATATCTTTGTTTGCTTGTAATGCTGTGGCACGAATATTTTGTGCTTCATATTTGAGATAAGGCTGTAATTTGGCAGCTTTTAGATAATAGCCAAGTTCCAAAAATTGAATAGTTTGATTAGGAATATATCTTGATAATGCCTTGATTGCAGGATTGTCGCCACCGTTTATATAAGAAAATGCGGTATTGGCAGTCAAAGAACCAGCATTGCCAAGTGGTATATCTAAAAACGCATCTATAGCCAAACTTTGATAACGGTCTTGCATATCAAAACCTCCACCAATGGCAAATATTTTACTTTTTCCCAAACTCGTACCTGTATAATATAAATCCTGTTCTTTGTCCAAAAAATTATAATTAAATCTACCAATATAACGCAAAGTTCCCAGAGGGTCTATATTTCGTCCCGAAAATACCCCAACTCTATATTCTAACCTATCTTTAGCCAAAAATCCCCGAAAATTAAGCCCAATATCTCGTCCAAAATTATTTTGTAATGGACTTGTTTGCAATAAATTATAGGCATATTGGTAATAACCAAAATCTAATGCCATTAAAGCTGCTGCACTTTGCAAAGCATTTCTTGTATTACCAACCAACTGCAAGCCTGCAATGATGCCTATTTTTTTGTGAAATGTATGTTCTATTTGTGCATCTAAAATAATTGGACTCACTTGCATTGTTTTATTGCCATTGGCATTAGTCAATCCTATGGGAGTTGCAATATCGGTTTCCATAAAAAAACTTGTTTTTCGAGTAAGATTTCCACCAAGCAAAATCCTTGCTCGATAAATATTCATTTGTTTAGACCACCTTTGGGTGCTATTATTTGCGTCTTGTATGGCAGTAAGTTCGGCTTCTTGTAATACCCCAACCGTTTGCAACAATGCTCCTACTTGTATCGAAGGTTTGAAGGTAGTGTCTTTTGCTTGTTGGTTTTGGAAAATAATTTTTGGGAAATGCCAATCTGTTGTTGCAAATCTATGCAGCTCGGTGGTATTCATTTGTGCAAAAACCCTGTTTTTTGCACAAAAAATTAGGCAACCTACCAAAATTATCAAATAGTTTTTTTTCATTGCTTGAATAAATAAAAAGTTACAGAAAATAGAAATATTAAGTAGGGAAAACAAATTTAATGCCTATATTTTGTAAAATTTTAAAATATATTTTTATAAAATTTTATAAAATAATTGTAAATTATAATTTTTGTATGTAATTTGTCGCAAAAAAAGATGAAAATACTACATACGGCAGATTGGCATTTGGGCAAATCTTTCAATAATGTTTCCCTACTATCCGACCAAAAATATATTTTAGAACAATTATTAGCTATCATTATTCAAGAAAAACCTGATTTAGTTTTATTGGCAGGAGATATTTATGACAGAGCAGCCCCACCCGCAGATGCTGTAGTCTTATTTGATGATATAGTTTCTAAAATAGTAATAGATTGTCAAATTCCTTTGCTTGCCATAGCAGGAAATCACGATTCTTCAGAACGAATAGATTATTTGAGTAGTTTTTCGGCTAAACAAGGTTTTCATATTGTAGGCAAGTTAAAACTACCTTTAGAACCTATTGTTTTTGAGGATAATTTTGGCAAAGTTTATTTTTATGCCATTCCTTACACAGAGCCAGAAACTTTGCACCGAAGTTTAGAACATTACCAAACCGCAGAACAAGGTATTACTTTAGACAAAGAAAGCATTGCCAAGCAACGAGAAATGCTAAAAAATCATTCGGATATTATGAAATATCTTGTAAATGAAATAGTTAGCAAACATCATACTACAGATAGAATTGTATTTATTGGGCATTTATTTGTAACAGGTGCAAAAGAATGTAAAGATTCGGAAAGGCAACTAAGCATTGTAGGTGGTGCTGCGGAAGTTTCTGCCTCCATATTTAGTCCCTTGACTTATACAGCTTTGGGACATTTGCACGAAGAACAGTATTTTATAGACAAAAAAGTAGCGTATGCAGGCTCTCCACTAAAATATTCTTTTGCAGAAGCCGACCACGATAAAGGGGTGCTTATGCTAACACTTGACCACGAAAAAGTAGCTACCATACAAACTATTCCCCTCAAACCTCAAAGAGATATGCTAAAAGTGCGAGGAAGGATAGAAAATGAGGTTTTCTCTATCACAGATGAAAATTTGCAACCTGCTGAAACCGATTTTTTAGAAGTAATGCTCGATAATAAAGTGCCAATTATCAATGCAATGAAAATTATTCAACAAAAGTATCCTAATGCCCAAAAACTAAGTTATGAATATCTAAAAAACCAACATCAAGACGGGAAATTAACAGTAGAAAAATTAGGGAATATTAGCGAAACAGAATTATTTTCTTTGTTTTACCAAAAAGTTACCCAACAAACTATGGACAGCAATCACGAGGAAGTTATTGCAACAGCAGTACGAAATTTAATGTGTGTATAATATAATAAGATTTTAAAGTCTTATGAAGGACTAAAAACTGTAATTATTAACTAATTAGTTAATAATTACAGTTTTTTAGCTTATTGTATTAGTAATTTTTGACTACTAATTTCTCCATTCTCTGTTATTATTTGTACCAAATACAATCCAGAAGCAAAGGTATTTGTTGCTATTTGCATACTTGTTTGGTTTTCTGCTTTGTTGCTTTGAAACACTATCTGCCCTGTTGCAGTAATAATTTTGATTTCGGTATTTTCTTTTGGCAAATTCGTAAGACTTATTTCGTTACCTTTTGGCGTAGGATTTGGATAGATATTAAAATTTTCCTTTTCTATTTTTCCTTCCTCTGCGTTAATGGCTACGATTTTGGAATAACTTATTTTCCCATCTATATCTACTGTTTTTAGGCGGTAATAATTTATTCCTTTGTTGGCTTGGTAATCAAAACCCGTATAATTTTTACGATAGGTAGAATTTCCTTCTGCGTTTTTGGTGTCTATTTGAACAAAGTTAGTTCCTTCATTACTTTTTTCTACCACAAAATAAGCAACATTTTTTTCGGTAATAGTTTCCCAAATTATTTGTACTGTATTTTTACCTTTGTAATTTGCTTGAAAGTTTGCAATTTCCACAGGCAATAAAACAGGCATAAAAGTTCTTGCAGTTGCAAAATCAGAGAAACCTGACATATTGGTTTTAGCTGTAGAATTAAAGGATTGATTGCTACAAAAACCCGATGCCAATGCCCACGTAGTTACTCCAGTATTTCGTTTCATAATTGCCCCTTTATCACCAATACCTGTTACACAAGCAGCGGCAGCATTGGTATAATCTCGGTTGTATAAGGTCATGGTATAATTTCCTGTGCCTGTAATTTGGGTATTTGTTGCATTAAAGGCATTGATAGTCCAAAAACCGTTATTTAGCACTTGGCAATTAAAATCTGCTCCGCAATGTAATGGTTGCCCCGATAGACTTGGTATGGTGCTGTATGCGTTAAAAAATGCCAATAAATTATCTTGACTTGCTGGAGTGTAAAAATCTACATTAGCTAATTGATAACTCATGGTTGGTGCTATACAAACCAAATCTTTGTGTGTAATACTTGTACCTGTTCCCTCTTCAAAATCATAATAAGCTATAAGTCCTGCTGTAGCACATTGTGTAATAGGCTTGCAAAGGTTTGTAGAAATTTCACTAACAGGTTTTGCATAATTCCAAATACGGACTTCGTCTATTTGTCCATTAAGATACCCCCATGACCATCTTGCTAAATAATTATTGACCAAACTTGTGTTTAAGTTAAAAGTTTGACAAGTATTTACCAAAGTTCCATCTATATAAATACAAATTTGTGTGCCATTATACGTCATGGCATAATGATGCCAAGTATTTAACAATCCTGCTCCTGCGTTGAGTGCTGAAGTATTAAAATCATAATCAGAACCCCAAAATTGTGCCCTCCAATTATTCGTAGAACCATTTACTCGCAAAGAAAAATCTTGTAAGGTATTTGTATTCCCGAAATGAAACAAGCCACCAACCCCTGCAAAACTCCGTACATTTGCCCACATTTCTATAGTACGAGGTTGATTACCACTTAGTTGTGTAAATACAGGCATTTGCACAAAGTCGTCTGTTCCATCAAAATCTAATACTTTTGTATTGCCAATTCCTGTGCAATAATTTGCATTTACCCAATCTGTTGCAGAGTCCATGTTAGTCAATGTACCTGTTTTTGTGGCATCTACCACGCCACTGCCTGCGGTATTTATAGCCAAGCCAACAGGAAAATCATACGAACCTGTGGCATTGGTATATCTCCGCAAACGTCCAACTACATATTTGTTGAGGCTATGTCCTGTGATAGCATTGGTAGCTCTATTTTTTACTACAACCTCTTTTAAATTTTCGGTTTCTAAATAACCACTTTGGAAAGTTAAACTTCCTGTCGAGCTTATAGTCATATTGCCAAAAGTAGCCCCATCTTTTATGGTAACTTTTGCCCACTGTGTATTACTAATTGGGGTGGTGGTATTGTTAATAATCACATTTTCAAACTCACCAACCGCAGTGCTACTTTTGAAAGAATAACTTTGTGGCACATTGCCCGTAAAAGCAAGTGTAGAATTTGCTTGCATATCCAAAATTCCCTCGTGCCTAAAATTTCTACATACATTAAATCTTCCACCACTACTAATACGCAAAGTTCCTTTATCACCACCAGATTCCTCTATCCATAAATCTCTACAGGCATCTGTTCCTGTGATATTCATAGTGGCTTTAGCACCTTTAAGATTTGCAACAATTGGTACTACTACATCTACATTACAATTTGGAAGCCCTACTACTCCACAAGGACGACTCCAATTATCAGGGTCATTGTAATTGCTATCTTTAAAACCTGTCCAAACATATTCTACAGTACCCACACAAACCGTATCACTCAACAAACAACCATTGCCAATATCTACAGTAACAATATAGCTACCTTGTAAAAATATAGGAACATTAATCGTTTGGGTAGTTGCTCCTGTATTCCATAAATAGGAAAAACCGTCAGGGCCTGCGTCAAGAGTTACAGAAGTGCCATAACTAATTGTAATGTCGGGGCCTAAATTTAGTGCATTAAAATTGGAAAAATAACCATAACGGCTTCCTGTGCTTGAACCGCCATTAATCAAACCTAAGTGAAATAAGCCTCCAGAATTATTTACTAATCCTGTTGCAGCAGCAGCCAATTGTGCCAGCGTAATTTCTATTCTTGCAGATTGCCAAACCCCACCCGAACCTGGTACCACCGTAAAAGCAGAGGCAGGAATATCTGTATTGACTGCACCCCCATTAAAACTAAATTTATCTTGATTTCCTGTTTTAGTTAATAAAGTAATACCACAATATTCGTCTGTAGAACGAATAAAACGAACATTGCGAGAGCCTGTACAATTTAGCGGTGGTAAAATTGCCGAGCCTACCTCACAACCAAAACCGCCATAATGGGCTACATAAATAGGTAAGTTGGAAGCCAAAAACGTATAATTAGGAGCAATATCTGCCAACATTACTGTTGCAGATTGCCCTGCGTTGAGGTTGATTACCGTAGTTGCGCTATTGGTAACAGTGATAGTAGTTCCATTTTGTGTTGCAACAATAACTATTTGTTCGTCATTATTTAAAAAACTTCTTTGCACCGAATATTGTGTGCCTAAAAGGTTAGTAGGAATTAATTGGTCACCTGCCAAATCATAACAACCACCTGCACCCGAACGGATAGAATCGTCAAACATTGTAACTGCAATAGGCTTGTCTGATGTAATGCGTGTACCTGTAGGTGAATTGCCTGCACTTGGTGCAAGCACAGAACCGCAATAACTCTGTCCACGATTTAAGGTTATGGTATAAGGGACTCCTGCTGTTCTGCCACCTTCTAAGGTTTTGCTTGGGGTAATGGTTACTACTGTATTATCTACAGTGGCTACTACCACAAAGCCTGTACGGGTTTCGGGTACTAAAGCTGTTTGTGCATTCCAAGCCGTTTGTAATGGCAAATAAAAATCTGCTCCCAAAGCATTTACGCCTTTTAATGCAAAAATTTCGGGATTATTAGTCCTATTTACCTCATAATAAGCAGTAATAGAAGCCGTAGATTCTACTAAAATACCTGTAGTACGAGGCGTAGGAGTTGCACCACCCGCATCAAATGGCGTTTCTATTTGTGCTAAAAAAGCCGTTAAATCTCGTGTAGCAACCGAATTTGCAGGCATATTGACCACAATAGGCACAAAAGCAGGATTGGCAGGCATACTAATCGTTACTACGGAAGGAGCAGTAAAAGCAGCCAAACGTAACACAATCGGTGTATCTCCATGTCCTGTGGTTACTTCAGGAGCTGCAAACCAAAAAGTTTTATCTACTTGAGAAAAAGATAAAAACGGTTGCAAACAGAATAAAATAAGCAAAAAGGCTATTTTTTTCATAATCATAAAATAATAATTTTTTGTAAGGTATTCTTATAGTAAAAATATTGATTGGAATTAGTGAGATTTGTATGAATATAATAGGTAGTAAAAGTATTTTAATAATATATTTTTCACTAATTATATAATAAATTTATTGTAAATTATTTTTTGTAAAAATATATTTTTTTTTATAATTATGCAATAAAATAATTAATTTTAGTAATTAAATAACGTAAATAATTTTATTTTGTTTATAAATGAACAAGAAA
>JBIKRY010000278.1:0-6381 GCA_044348925.1 Bernardetiaceae bacterium | reverse complement strand
TGTGTAACTGCTTGCTGTGCAAATTGCTCGTTGAAAGTAAAAGTTTCGGGCTTTTGTGCTTCCACTATTTCTATTTTTGGGGCAACCACAGGCTCATAACTTGCAGGTTTTGTATAAATACTTGTTGGGATTTCTGTTTCTACAGAAATTTGTTTTTCTTGTTTTTCTTCTATCACAGTAGGCTCAGGAGTATATACATAGCTTTCTATTTTGGGAATAATTGTAGCAGTATCAAAATGCAAAGGGTCATCTTCTATATGTAGAAAATTATTGACACTTACAGGCACATATTTCGACAGATATACAAACAACTCTTCTACATTTTCTTTGCTAAGATTTTCATTTGCCACTACTTGCAATAGTTCTTCGGCACGTGCTACCCCAATTGTTGGGTTTGCTTCTCTTTCCAAATATGCCAGCAATCTATCAAAAAAAGACTTATTTACTTTTACATATTTTGCCAATGGCTTTACTTGATTTGCTACGTGAATAGTACCCGAAAAACTTGCAATAAATTTTGCATAAAAATCTTTTGGCGATACATAAACCAAAATCGTATCTGTAATAGCTTCTTGTAAAACAGGTTCGAAGGTAGGTCTTGCAATAGAAATATTTTGCGACAACAAATTCATCAGTGTAGTCAAAGTCTTATTTACTTCGGGATTGCTGTAGTCAAAATAAGGACTTTTTAAATTAGCCATTTCATCTTGCCATTTTAGAAAAATGGTTTTGACTGCAAAAAAGTTAATTTGCTTATTTTCACTCAACTCTACAATTTGTTTGCCTTGAATATTGCTATGTTGCCTATAAAATTGATTGCAAAGGATAGAGGCTAATCTTTTTGCATAAAGAGCAATTTCAGGAGTATTAATTTGCGTTTTCATTTTTCTATTTGGTTATATGGCAGAATAATGCAAAAATATTTCCATTCTTATTTTTTTTGTATAAATACTCCAGTTTATGTGTAATTTTTTACGCTAATTTTTAATTTTTATGCTATGTTATTGTTAAGATAAGCAAATAACACTTTAATAGGTCATCTTTGCAAAGCAAGTAATTTCTATTTGACACAGATTAGTAAAACCTATTAAAACCTTATACCAATCATCAACAAGTCATCTGTTTGTTTGGTATTTCCTTGCCAGAGGTTAAAGTCATTGAAAATAGCATTTTGCATTTCGGGCATACTAAGTCCTTGATTTTGCATAATCATTTCACGGATTCTACGAGGCGAATATTTTTTCCCTTCTGTTCCTCCAAATTGGTCGGCAACCCCATCAGAGAACACATAAAACTGACTTCCTTCTTTCAATTCCCAAGTTGTGCAGGTAAAGGAATCACGTTTTTTGAGTTGTCCGCCACCAATTGGTGCTTTGTCCCCATCTACTACCTGCAATTCGCCATCTGCTACCACGTACAATGGTCTGTGAGCCCCTGCATATTGTAATTCTTTTTTTGCCAAGTTGATTCTGCATAGTGCAATATCCATTCCATCTCTGGTAGTAACTTCTTTCGAGCCTGTGTCTTGTCGTAAAGTTTTGGTTACTTCCAAATTTAACAAATCTAAAATTCTACCTGTATTATATTCCTCTTGGGTTTTTACTACATCATTCAAAAGAAAATACCCAATCAAAGAAATTAAAGCCCCTGGCACGCCATGTCCTGTGCAATCTACAGCTGCGATAAATATTTCGCCTTTTTCTGCCTCGTGTAAAAACCAAGGAAAATCTCCACTAACCACATCTTTTGGTTTGTAGTAGATAAAGGAATCGGGCAATAATTTTTGAATAATAGAGGTATTTGGCAAAATAGCCTCTTGAATCCTTTTGGCATAATTAATAGATTCTGTAATTTTTTTGTTGATAGAAAGAATCTCTAATTCTGTTTGTTTTCGTTCTGTAATATCGTGTGCCACCAACAAAATAGATTCTAATTCCTCTTTTTCATTGTATTCAGGCAGTGCATTGATGGTCATCGTCAAATCTCCCTTATCTGTTGGAAAAGTAACTTCTTTGTTGATGCCTGCATTGGTAGCCATTACATCTCCTATAATTTTTTTCCAATCTTCTATGATTTCTGTTCGCAAACCCGATTCATACATACTCTTGCCCAATAAATCTTGTGGCAACATTCCTGTCAAGTTTTTAATAATTGGGTTAATATAGAAAACTGTTCCTTCGGAGTTTATACGGGTAATCAAATCTAAAGAATTTTCGGATAAGGACTGCATTTGTCCACGCATGCGGGTTTCTTTTTCTGCCAAACGTCTTTCTGTAATATCTCTTGAGTTTACAACCAATCCGCGAATTGCAGGGTCTGATAACAGATTTGTACCTGTTGCTTCGAGCCAAACCGTTGTACCATCTTTACAATTATATTCAAATTGTACTGTTGCTTTTTTGTTTGGTTCGTTAATCATTAAGTTAAATAACTCTCTGTAATCTTGTTTACTACCTTCACTTACATACATAATGTCTGTAATTCCGATTAATTCTTCTTGACTATATCCCAAAATAGGCTCTACTGAAGGCGAAATATAACGTACTTTGGCATCTTTTTCGTAAATTGTAATAACCTCCGAAGCATTTTCGAGCAATACTTGCATCCGTTTTTGTGTACGATTTACTTCTAATATTTGCTCTTCGAGTCTGGTATTGGTACGTTTTAGTTCTTCTTGTGTAGCTGCCATTTCCTCTGCACCTTGTCGCAAAACTTCTTGTTGGTGCTGCAATTCTTCGCCCATTTGTTGGGACTCTTGCAATAGCAATACGGTTCTTTCATTGACTTTGATATTGAAAATAGTTCGTGCAATAATTACACTTATTTCCTCGACAAAAGAAATGTGCATTTGTGCAAATTTTTGAAATCCTGCAAATTCCAACACGCCATATAATTTTTCTTCGGTAATCAACGGCACAAATAACAAACATTTTGGTTTTTTATCTCCCAAAATTCCTGAGGTAATGGTAACATATTCATCTGGAACTTCGAGGCGTAAAATAGTGTCTAATTCTACAGCCGTCTGCCCCACCAAACCTTCGGCAAAATTATACCTTGCTTTCAAGTATTTTTTTCGTCCGTATGCAAAACTTGCCTTCATTTCCAAGACTTGCTTTCCATTATTTTCTTCTTCTACCACATAAAACGCAGCTTGCACCGCACCAATTTTTTCTGCCACAAAGTTAGTAATACTATTGCCAAGTTCTTCCAAATTATTATGTAATCGCAATATTTGGCTAATTTCGGCAACGCCTGTAACAATCCAATTTCTTTCGCTATCTCTTTCGTCTGCTTTTTCGATACTATCTCGCATCGTAATCAAGGCATTACCCAAAGTATCATCAATACTCATAGGTTTAAAATGTGCCTCATAATTACCCTCCCCAATAGCATGGGCAAAATTGGCAGTTCTTCGGAGTGCAGCCACCAAATTTCCTACTGCTGTAGCCATTTCTCCAATTTCATCATTGGTTTCTCGGTTCACTTGATTTGGCAAAATACCTCTTGCAACGGCATTTAAAGTTGCTTTCAAAGACAATAAAGGAGCAGTCAAAACCCTCGAAAATAAGAAAGAAACCGCAAAAGCCACAAAAATAATTACCACTCCAGACAAAACAAAAGCTATAATCAAGTTATCTAAATCTTCATTTACCTCTTTTATGTCTATTTTTACGATTAAACCCCAACCAATAGGCTCAATATATTTCCAATTTGCCATCGTCAAATTGCCTGCTTGGTCAATCGTATAATTAAACCCTTCTTCTTGTTTACAAGCCCTTTGCAATGCTTCCATTCTTTCGTCACCTGCCAAAATAGTTTGTGTCAATAGAGAAGTAGCACTTGCCCCACGTTCTTTGTTGAGCAAATCAATTTTACTACCTGACATTTTTGCAATAAAAATTTCGCCTGTTTTTTTAAGCCCTGTAGTATCGTCTGTAATAAGGTAAATTTTGTCCATATCAAATTCTGCCACCACATGCCCAATAATAGCACCACCTTGGCTGGTAATTGGTGCAGCCACATTCATACAAACATCTTTACCTACTTTATACAAATCTCCATAAAATAAACTATTATTAGCTTTTTCTTTTAAAGTTTCGTTTTCGGCATAGACCTGCCCAATAATTTGGTTTTTAGAAATTTTGTTACTTTTATAAATAATTTTCCCTTCTACGTCTAATAACAAAATATTTTTGTAGCCATACATATCTTGAATAGGAATCATATAATCATTAAGACGTGCAGAAATTACTGTTTCCATACTATCAAAATCAGAGGCTTGGCGAGATTGCACAATACTTTCCTGTACCCTTTGCGATTTTTGAATGAAATTAATGTTGTATTCCAACTGTTTGAATACAGACTGTAGCTCATTTGCCTTAAGATTTGCCATCACACTCAAACTTTCCCAATAGCGTTTTTCTATGGCATCTTTACTTAATTGATAAGAGATAAAACTAATTGCAAAAACAGACACCAATACTACAGAAAGTAATAAGATGGTAATTTTGCTTCCTATTTTGATTTCATTAAACATAGCCAAATAGTTGGATTCTTTTGAAAGATTTGTAATTATACGTATTTGGAAATACTTTTCCAAAATAACTTACATTTTTTGCACGATTGAATTTATATTTTATCTTTTTATTTTTTTTTTAACAAATATTAACCTAATTTAGTAGATTAGATAATCACACAACGTAGATGTGTTATGTTGTTATAGTAGTAAAAAAAAATAAAAATATATTAAATTAGTTGTTTTATTCATTTAAAGATTAAATCGTAATTATTTTATACTATTTTATTTTTTTTTGTAAATTATTTTTTAACTTAGTAAAATAATATTTTTAGTAGAACATTTTTAATTTTTTTGTATGCAAATATATCCTTTTAAAACAAAAGTAGAAAAAAGATGGTCAGATTTAGACGAGTTTGGCGTAGTAAATAATGCGGTTTTTATGACGTATTTTGAACAAGCACGTGTTCACCTATTTACCGAATTTGTAGGCTGGGATTGGAAAAGCATAGGCGTAGTAGTTGCCAACGCAAACATCAATTTCAAAACACCAATTCGTATGCAAGATAACCCAGAAATCTATATTCGATGCACCAAAATAGGCACTACAAGCTATACTTTAGATTGTTTGATGTCTGAAAAAACACAAGAAAAGGAAATAATTTTTGCGGAAGCTACCTTTGTGATGGTCTGTTTTGATTTTAAGACAGGAAAAACTGTAGCTATTCCGCCAATATTACGTCCATATTTAGAAAAAATATTATAAAACAAAGTCTATTTTAAAATAATTTTAAAACAATTTTAAAACATATTTTGTTTAGTTGCTACATTATTTGCAAAAATGTTTAACTTTTTTTACTTTTTTTTCATCAAATCATAAACAAAATTATTCTTTCTTTGTTTTACCTACAAACCAAAATTAAGTATTGTGAGAATTCGTATTATTTTTAAACTCCGCAACAAAGGAGCAACTCTTCCATTTCAACATCAACATCTTCTAACTAATTTGGTAGAGAATATGATGAAGACAAAGTTTTCTACAAAATTAGAAATGCCTTTGTATAATTTTTCTGGTCTCAAAGGGCAAACAAAAGTTGCTCGAATGGGTTTATCGTATTTGTCTAATCGTGTTACGTTGGTAATGTCATCTATGTCTCAAGAATTTTTGGATAGTTTTTTAGAGGAGTTGTTTAAGCATACTTTGTTAGAAATAGGAGAAGTTATTTTAACACCCGAATTTGTCGAGCAGGAAGTAGAACAAGATTTTAAAACTTCCACAAAATACCTTTGTCTATCTCCATTAGTGCCTTCAGTTAGCACCAATAATGCAAATTTGGATACTTTATTTTCCGCAGAAGCATTATCTGATATGTTATATGATTCGACAATGCACCGAATGGAAAAATCTGGTTTATATACTGCCGAAGATATCGAAAAATTCTATCAATTTCAACTTATTCCAGACAAAGACTATTTACAAAAATTATTTGAAATAGATAAAAAAGCCTCAAGACCGTACTATTTATACCAAAATGAGATGATTGTGCAAGAAATCATAGGTTATACATTTCCTTTTGAATTATATGCACACCCTAAAGTACAAGAATTTATTTCTAATTGTGGTTTTGGTGAATTTACGACACAGGGCTATGGAATGTTAGACAGAGTAAGCAATACTACTAAAACTGTATCTTACCCTAATTTCCCTATTGAAAAAATAATTGTTAATAAAAAAATAGCAGTCTATGAATAAATAGTAAATTATATAAGAAGCTGTTTGAATTAAATTTTTCTCACTACTCTCCTAATATTAGCAATAATTAAATAACTATTTGCATTCTCTACTTTTCGTTCATAATCTTTTG
>JBIKRY010000277.1:0-6385 GCA_044348925.1 Bernardetiaceae bacterium | reverse complement strand
TTTAGGGATAAAACTTTTGGACATAAAATATTAACTTGCTTTAAATCATAGAAATATCAAAAATTGACCATTGAATTGCCAAAGTGGGAATTGCTGAATTAAAACACTTGTATTTATAACTAAATTGCTTTAAATTCTTTTTAAATAAAATAACCTTAGTAAATCTTACTAACAAACTGGAAAAAGCATTTGTACTAAAACAAGTTTAGAAATCTTCCATTATACAAGAATGCGATTTTGGGAATTATTGATGCAATGATGGCAATAGAGAAAAGAGAAACTGAATTGCCCTTTTTCTGTATGCAGAGTCCCACCCAGCACAAATACAAAACAAGTGCAGATAACAAACGAAATCCCGACACACATCTTAGCGGCTATGTTGGTGGCAAGGCAACAAAAAAGTTTATAGGTTAAATAACTGTGTTCAATTTTTTATCTCTATTTCTTATTCCTCTAACAAATTTTACATTTCTACAATGCTTCGGTTTTTTACTAATTTGATGTTTTTTAAGTTATCTAATCAATGATTAATAAATTTTTTAAAAAACTAATAAAAAAATATTGAAAATATTTTTTTTCTACAAATAGTAGTTATATTTGAAAATTACTAATAAAAAAATGAAAAATAGCACACTTAATTTGTTTGCAGATGAATGCGGAGGAAGACTTTATAAGCCTTTTCGTTATTGCTATGAAACGGTAGCTGTGCAGTCTATACAATATGATGATATAAGAAAAATAGAGGCAAAGGAGAAAGGTGAGACAGAAAATATAAAGGGTAATTATGTAGATTTTTCGGCTAAATTACATAAATATTTAGGTATGCCTTTATTTCAGTATTTTCTTGACGGTTCAAGAACGTACAAAGTTGATGATATTGCTATTGGAGGGAAAATATATCCGATTGTAGCAGGACAGATTTGTGTGGCTTGTTGTGAAAGAGTAAACGCAGATAGCTTTAGAAATGTAGCAGAAGTAATGCAGAGAAAATTTGTTTTAGCTGTACCAGATAAAATAAATATTAATGATAGACCTGCAAGAGAGTTTTTTGGAAGTTTAAAAGAAAAATTTAACCAACAACCCTTATTACAAAGATTTGCTATTCAATTTGATAATGTGCTAAGTTATGCAACCGATTTTGATGAAAAAGATGAGAAAAAACAAACAAAATACGAAGACAGGGCAGTAGCCAAAATTCAAAATGAAATGGTTGAGGCTGAGAAAGAAGTAGTTAATTTATTGTGCAAAAAAAACAAACTAAATAATGAAACCTATTTGATAAAAGATGGTTCGTTAGCCTACTCAGAGTTAAGGACTATTGATAAAAATGATAGAGGGACAGAAAGAGCTAATGCTTTTTCAAAAATGATTAAAAATTATGAAAATGTAGTCGGTGTATCAAAATCTTTTAATCCAGAGCTTTATAAGCAAAAAAATAAGGGTAGTATGGCAGAAATTATTGCAGAATTACCTCTTTATGCAAGGACAGTTGCTTTACGAACAACATTTGAGAATAATGACTTTGCTGTTTGGTATGTGCGTATTAGGTCTATATCACATACAGACAATCCTTTTTCGGGAGTTGTAAAGGTAGAGAAAATATTAGTTACACAAGAACAAAAAGACAGAGGCATCGATTCAGAAGAAATTAATTTAATCAGCATAAACCTAATTAATGAAAGAAATCCTGTTTGTTATGGTGCTGATAACCGTTGGGCAAATCATTTGTACCCTGTATTTTTGACAGAAAGTTTTGTAAAAAGTCAATATTTGAGTGATGTAATAACAGTATTAGCCTAATTGTTTATGACTTTTGAGAATGATTATATATACAAAAAAGAGGTTGATTGGTCAGTCTTAAATCAAGGCTTGACTATTCCAATTGCGTTACAAGTGCAATTTAAAAATTTGATAAAAGACACCTTACCAAGAGGTTTAACTATACCTATTAAGATTTTTCTCGATGGTAATTTGTATGATGCAAAATTAGTAAATCAAAATTTTGATACCCAAAAATACCCTACACATAAAGACATAATTCAAATTCGTTACGAAGCTAATTCTTTATTGGTACAGAAGTTACGCAATATTTTTAGCTCAAGTTATAATTATCTTTTAGACTTTAAACAAAATGACCTAAGACAAGAATATAAAAAACGACAAATTCCTGTACCTGATAATCAAAAAGAGTATTTATTATTATACACAACAACACAAAAAAATATATTTTTGGGTGAATATATAACTCAAATAGAAAATAGGAATATTAACAATGAGTTATTAAAAATTAATGAAGAAGAGTTTGAATTAAGCACAAATTACAATAAAGAAGATGAAAATGCAAGAATAGATACAAGGCTTGGTTTAGTAAAAGTTAGAAAATTGGATAAGTCAATTTGTGATAACTTGAAGGAGTTGTATAATTTTCGTTGTCAAATAACAGGCGAAAACTTCTCTCAATATCACGATACAAGTGTTGTTGAGGCTCATCATATCGAATATTTTACAAAATCAATGAATAATAATTCTGATAATATTTTAATTGTAAGTCCAAACTATCACCGTTTAATTCATAAATTAAATCCAATATTTGACCGTAATAATTTGTGCTTTAAATTTCCAAATGGTTTAAATGAAAAAATAAAGTTAAATTTACATTTATAATTTAATTATACAAATATAAAAAATATTTTCATGCGGAAAGATATTTTGAAATAAATTTTTACACTGAAAAAATAGGTTCGAATTTACAAAAATTTCATTATTTAATTCACTAATTAGTTTAAGAATATGAATGACTGTAACTGTTTAAATAGTAAGTTGGTTTATCTAATTGCAAAAAATGGAATGAAAATGTATTTTCATCAATGTTTTGAATGTGGTAGAACTTTTGATAAGTTTTTAAATCAATCCAATATTGATTTAAAAACAGCAATAGAGTATGATAAAACTCAACAAGACGACTATACTAAATCACTAAAAAACTTCATGAAATTGAATAAAATACAAGTAATTTATAAAGAAGGAAAACAAGTAATAAAAACGACAAAGCAATCTAAATCAGAATGGCATAAAGCAAATAAACCAAGTGCAGTCGAAATATATAATGGTAGATGTGGCATTTGTAACGAATTAACAGGGATTGAACAAGGAGTAATTCATCATTATTCTTATCCCGCAGGCGTTTATCTACAAAATGTAAAAGATTTGATAGACAAAAAAATATGCGTTTGGCTTTGTAAGGCTTGTCATGAGGATATTCATACACCTCAAAATGAAGATGAGTTAGAAAATGGGTTTTATAAAATTTTAGGGAAATGCTCTATCTGTTCCTCAAAAACAGATAACGGATATGAAAGAGCTAAAATATATAATTCTGATGTAAAATGCTTATGCAAATTTTGTGCTGATGGAACAAGTAATGTTTTAGTTGATTTTTACAGACAGTATATACAGTCAAAAGAAACAAAAGATTTTAGATATATGGAATTAATGGAATTTATAAGACTAAATTTAATTTCAAAATCGGAGAAATCGAGAAAGAAGGTTATTCACAAGGTCAGAAGGGCAGGCATATTAGAAAGAACAGATAGCGGAACATATTTTTTTTCAGAGCCTTATACAAATTATATTTGTAGTATAATTGAAAAAAATAAAAAGTAGACAACAAAAATATTCCCACGAATTGAAAACATATTATTTTCGACTTGAAACTGAAAATGTAGGGCGAAAAAAACGTAGGCACCCAACATTGGCTTGGCGAAAAGCGGGGAAGAAGTACTAAATTAAACTTTTGTGGTGGTGCGAATTTTTGTGCTGGAAACCCTACCATTGCCAAGCCCTTTCCGTTATCCTCTATGAAATAGATTATGAATATCCTACTCAAAGTGCCTATTTTACTTTTATGACAAAAGGATGTACTCGTAAATGTAAATTTTGCTCTGTACCTATTCTTGAACCTACTTATAAAGAAAGAATAGAAACCAAAGAAAAATTTAATTGTATCACAGACATATATGGAGAACAACATAATTTAATGTTGATGGATAATAATGTGTTAGCATCTCCAAAATTTCCCGAAATTATAGAAGAAATAAAAGAAATGGGCTTTTACAAAGGTGCTACTTATACAGAACCTAATCAATTTGATATTGCAATAGAAAATTTAAAAAATGGCTTAAATGATAGGGCATATATTCGCAGAAGTCAAAAGTTATTGATAGAACAATTTAGTAGATTAAAAAATAAACCAGAAATATCGCAATTTTTTTATAATATCTTAGAAAAGTATCATTTATTAGATATAGACGGAGCTACAAAAGAAAATATATTAGCAGCTGAACCATATTTAAAAGATATTTACGAGGCAAGTCGTATAAAATCATCAAAGTTACGTCACGTTGATTTTAATCAAGGAACAGATTGTAGGTATGTGAATGATGAAATGATGAAATTGATTAGCGAAATTCCGATAAGACCTTTGCGAATAGCTTTTGATTATTGGGGATTAAGACCTAAATACGAGGAAGCTGTAAGATTAGCTGCTAAATACGGATTAAAAGACTTGTCTAATTATATTCTCTATAATTTTACAGATACACCAGACGAATTTTGGTTGCGTATTAAGTTGAATATAGATTTGTGTTTAGAATTAAATATTCAGATTTACTCTTTCCCTATGAAATATATTCCTCTTTTTGGAGAAGATGCCAAACACAGAGAACACATAGGCAAACATTGGAATAGGAAATTTATTAGGGCAGTACAGTCCGTTTTAAATGTATCCAAAGGCATTGTTGCACCTGCAAAAGCTAACGAAAAGGGCAAAACATTTTTTGAAAAAGCATTTGGTAGTACATTAGCAGAGTTTCACGAAATTTTGTACATGCCCGAAACTTACATCATTTACCGCAAAGTATTTGAAGGATTGGGCTATACGCAGGAGTGGAAAAGCATTTTTACAAGCCTACAAACTCATGAGTTAGCAGAAGCAAAAAGTATTATTGAAAAAAACGACTTTACAAACATTGATACTAAAACCAAAAACCCAAAAATTATTCAGTTATTACAACATTACACCATTACTCGTGGCAATATCCGTAAAGATGATACAGAACTCAAAAAACTTCGCCTAACTTTTGACAAACTTATCAAAAAAGATAAAGCTATTGAAAGAACATTAACCTACGATTTTGAGTAAAAAATGCTTATAGGTTATAGTTTGTATTAATTTTGTTACTTATTTTTTAAAAACCGCCAACATAAAAAAAGTGCCTTTACAGTTTGTAAAGGCACTTTTTTTATTGTGTATTAGTAAAATTTTTGCAAAAAATACTAACTATTTGCTACTGTTTTTACTTTTGGTGCTCCTGCCAAAATTTCTTCGTTGGCATAAGATTTATATTTATCAAAGTTTTTGACAAACGAGGCAGCCAAACCATCAGCTTTTGCATCGTATGCTGCTTTATCTGCCCAAATACCTTTGTTGTCTAACAATTCTGTTGGTACACCTGCACAAGCAGTAGGAATTTCTACGCCAAAAACTTCGTGTTTTTTGAAACTAACTGTGTCAAACTCACCTGTCAAAGCTGCCGTAATCAAGGCTCTTGTGTAAGATAATTTGATTCGTGAACCAACGCCATAGCTTCCGCCAACCCAGCCTGTGTTTACTAACCAAACATTTACTTTATTTTCTTTCATTTTTTTGCCCAATAATTCTGCATATTTGGTTGGGTGCAAAGGCAAGAAAGCCGAGCCAAAACACGCCGAAAAAGTTAATTGTGGTTCTGTAATGCCCATTTCTGTACCTGCTACTTTTGCCGTAAAGCCCGAAATAAAATGATACATTGCTTGGCTTGCATTCAATTTAGAAATAGGAGGCAAAACCCCAGACGCATCACAAGTTAAGAAGAAAATGTTTTTTGGAATACCACCTACAGATGGTTCTACAGCATTGTCTATATAATGAATTGGATAAGCAACCCTTGTATTTTCGGTAACAGAAATATTTTTGTAATCTACGGTATGTGTACCTGCGAAAAATCTGGTATTTTCGACCAAAGAACCAAATTTGATGGCATCAAAAATTTGTGGTTCTTTTTCTTTGCTCAAATCTACTACTTTTGCATAACAACCACCTTCAAAGTTAAAAACACCATTTTCTGTCCAACCATGTTCGTCATCACCAATCAAACCACGATTTGGGTCTGCCGATAAAGTAGTTTTTCCTGTTCCTGACAAGCCGAAGAAAATAGCAGTGTCGCCATCTTTACCAATATTTGCAGAGCAGTGCATCGATAAAGTGTTTCTTTCTTGAGGCAATACATAATTTAAAACCGAGAAAATACCTTTTTTCATTTCGCCTGTATAAGCCGAGCCACCAATC
>JBIKRY010000276.1:0-6427 GCA_044348925.1 Bernardetiaceae bacterium | reverse complement strand
TTTTAGGGATAAAACTTTTTCGCATAAAATATTAACTTGCTTTAAATTATAGAAATATCAAAAATTGACCATTGAATTGCCAAAGTGGGAATTGCTGGTATAATATAATTTTTGTAAGTAGTTGATAGTCAAGTAGTTGCAGTTATATTATACGATAAAATATATATTATTATATAATATAAATCATAACTTGTTGATTATCAATAGTTTAGATAAAAATGTTTTATAATTATACTTAATAAGTAATATTTATATTATAATAATAAAAATATTTCAAAAACTTATAAAGTATTGATATACAACACAATAGGAGGGAAACCTATAAATCTTATTATCAATTATTCGCAAATTTTAGAATTTTCGCAAATTTGCGAATAATTAAGGTACTATGCAGCTTGTTTGTAATCTGGTTCATCTTGCATAGGTAACGCAAAGCTGACATTAAAGTTACCCAACAAATCAAGCAACTCGTGTTCATATTTGAGTTTGCGAGCTTTATAACTTGCCAACACCAAATTATCTATATTTTCTAATTGACTATGAAAACTAATAGCAAGGTTTACTTTGTCTATTTGTTCTAATAAGCTATTAATACCATTTATTAAAAATTCTTTCTGTGAAGTTTCCATATTCTTAAAAATTTAGTTGTAAAAATCCTTTTGGACTTAATTTATTCGTTTTTTTGTTGCGGACTTGCGAAAAATCACTAAGCCACCATTTTATATCGTGTTCATAACGGAAATAGTCTTTATGCTCTTTTGGATAGGTACGTATAAAATAACAGTCTATTTTATTCTTTTTGTGATAGCTAAACTCCGTAAAGGGCAATAAAATACTTTCTATTTTTGTGTAAAGTTCATAATCTACAAAAACTACTAAATCAATATCTTTCGGAATTATTTTTTTACTTGTAAAGCTACCATTTACCCAAACTTCAAAACCCGTACCTAACAATTTTTGCAGTTCTGCAATAAAACCTACAAAAGTTTCATACAAAGCAACTCTTTGTTCTGTACTACAAAACTCCTGTACTATTTCGTTCAAATTGCTTGTGATAGCACCATAAGGAACTAAATAACCGTTGTCATCAAATTGCATACACTAAAAATTATACGGTAAAACATGAAAAAACTAAAAATATTACAAATTTTCATTAAGGAAAAACCTTGTAAACATCTTTTCTATGGGCAATTCTTGCAAACTCAACCGTGTCTTTGACAATATAAATACCTATTCTATATTCTCCAATTCGTATCCGATAGGCAGTTTTAAAGCCAACAAGTTTTTTCAGATTTTTAATATCTGTTGCTTTTGTGGCATTTTCAACCTCTGCAATAGTGGCTATAATATCATCTTTAACAGTCTGTAACTTGATTTTATCAATGTCTTTGCTGAATTTACTCAAAAATATTACTTTCATTTTCCGCTTAGTTTTTTCATTATAGTTTCTTTGGAAACTGTTTTTGTTCGGTCTGCTTCCTCCATAAGTTTTAGCAAACCTAAATCTTCTTTTTCTTCATCAGAAAGTACCGTAGCCTTAATATTCATTTCGGCTAATAAATCGGCAAGTAATTTGAATTGTGCCTTAGTTTTAGGCGTTATTACAAGTGATTGCATAACTATAAAAGGTTAAAACGTGAAAAAACTAAAAATATTATAAATTAAAATATTATTTTGCAATGACTTACAAAACCAAAAAGTATTTATTTACTTTCTTTATTGTTAATGTTTTTCAAAATATTTAGCATATCATCACCTCCTTGTTTAAATATGCTTTGTAATTGTATATCATTTTCAAGCCTTGTTATTGTTTCTTGTATTTCTGGGTGATTATATGCAATAAAACCAATAAGATTTGACATTTGTATAAGTTTTAGTGTTGCAATATCTTTTGCTTGTTCTCTTAATTGTGTTAGAAGTTCATTTTTCTCTTTCAAATCCTTTATTTCCCTTTCCAATTCCTTAACTTTCTCATTATCAACTATTTGCGGTTGTTGCACAGTTTCGCCACCATACTGCAATAACTCTATTGTAGTCATTCCAAACAGTTTTGCAAGTTGTTCTATACGGTTTAAAGTTATTTCTGTTTTGCCATTCTCTAATTGTGCATACGCACCTTGACTAATAGCCAATGCCTCAGCCATATCTAATTGAGAAAGCCTTTTTTGTAGCCTTAAAACCTTAATATTTTCAAGAATATTCATAATACAAATTTAATACTTAAAATTGGAAAAAAATATTAGACTATCTATTAGATATATTTGTTAATCTAATTTTTATTTATTAGTTTTGCAAATATAAAATTATCAAATCTAATATTGTATTTATGAAAACCACACAAAGCAATTTACAGGACAAAATACGAGAGTTTTATAAACTTCCCATAGACTTTGACTTAAAGCCTAAAATGTCTTTTTATGACAAAGTAGGAATAAATCAAAAACGGTTCGGTCAATTAATGAAAGGTACAGCCTTAGCAAATTCGGTAGAATTACGAGCTATTGCGGACTATTTCCAAATAGATGCAAACACTTTATTTTAATATGGCAACTTCCACCCCCAAACCGCCCAAGAAAGACGCACAAGGCAATAAAGCATTGGCTCAAAAATCTATTGCGGTTTATGTGCATAGCAAGCAATACCACAAGCATAAAGATATTTTTTGTTTGTATCGTTTTGTGGATGGCGTTTTGGATACAGGCTTTAAACCCGAATCTACAGTAGGCAATTACACCAAAAAGTTAAAACGAATAGCTTTTTATAGCCTTAATGACAAAGATTTTACGATACAGGTTTTTGCCAACCCTGAAAAAGTAAATATTCTACAAGCCAAATATTATGCAATGGAAATAGCCAAACTGCATAATAAAGAGTTTGCCGACTTTATAGAAACCAAAAATATAGTACCCACACAGGTCGTAAATCCTACTATCGTACAAAAAAGTAGCGAAATAGGAAATATTATGGAAAGTTTAGACTTCCTAAAACGTGAATTAGATTATATGTATAGAAACAAAAGTATAGGAACTTATAAAGAATGTGCCAAAAAAGTAAAGCTCTTGTACTGGCTATTATTGCCACATATTGAGAGTTTGGATAGGTAAATATTTTTACTATTTGCAAATATTTTTACTATGAAACAAAGCAAACAACAGGCATCGGAACGTAAGAGCTGGTGGGAACTTCGCCCAAGTCTTAACTATTGGAAAAAATCGCCAAGTATTTACAAAGAAATTCATCTTTTTAACCAACATCATAAAAATGACAAACAGGATAAAAAAACCTAAAAAACCATTTACCGAGCAGGAGTTCGAGGAGTGGAAAAAACAAAGAGAATTGCGACCAAATGGAAAACCCGACAGAACAACGCCACCCAGGCCGCAACAAAAGTAAGCAAATGTAAACAAAAGTAAAAAAAAGCCTTTGCAAGTCATCAGCTCGCAAAGGCAATAAACAAATATTAAACTTTAACATCTCAAAATTATGGAAAATTCTTTAGTAATCCAAAAAACAGAAAAAAACCTTAGTACAGGCATTACACTAACCTTGTTTACAGACAATCAGCCTAATAAGGAAATTATTAAACAGGTAGAAAAAGACCTTAAAAAATTAGCTAAACTTTTTTTGCAAGTACCTAATTTTAGATTAGCGGTATTTCCTGCACTGTTTACCGAAAGCATCTATGATAATATAGATATTACTACGTTCAATTTTTTAGCAAAAAAATATAATTGCAAGCCAGATATGCGAAAAATAAACAATAATACTATTTATTATTATATCTCAATAGACATAATCGGCAGTACCAATGGAAATGGTGGTTATTTATCATTGGAAAGTGAAAAAATAACGATGCAATTTAACTAAAAAAAAGCCTTTGCAAGTATCAGCTCGCAAAGGCAATCATCAAAATATTATTAACATTTTAACAATCGTAAAATTATGAAAACAGTAGAATTTGAAAACATTTGCCTTGCTATCGAGGAGGGTTTACCTATTATAAAATTAATAGAAATTACACAAACCGAAAGGGAAAAACGAATTATTGATGCCCTCATCAAACGTAGTATTTACCGAGATGAGCAAGCAGAAAAAACGCTATTTGTCGCTAAATTATTGTGGCAACTTATCCATTATACAGGCGAAATAGACCTCAAAAAATTCAAAGATTTTTTGTTAGATTATCATGATGAAACTTTAACCAATCTTAAAAATTCTAATTTAGGTTTGATTAGAGATTTTATCGTGTTATCTCAAAAAGACAAAAAAAATTTAGATGATTTTTATAAAAAAGGTAAGATGTAACTAATCTATAACAAGCAAATAGGTTAGCACCAGTGTACGCAAAATTAGTAAAAAAAAGCCTTTGCAAGTATCAGCTCGCAAAGGCAATTATCAAAATCATTTTTCAATCTCTAAAAAAAAAACAATTTATTATGACAAAAGTAAAAAATATTTCACAAAATCTATTATCAAAACTCAAAAAAGATAATACAAGCAATTTGAGTACCTTATTGGAGGTAGAAACAGTAAACCAATTTGGCAATGAATTATCCCAAAAAAGCTATTACAGTACCTACAAAACACTTTTTTATGTGTGTGTTGGTTTGGGTTTTACTGCACAAATAGCAAGTATCGCAAGTTCTTACAAATACGTTGCAAGTATTTTGTTAGGTAATATAGAAAACCTTGTTTTAGTGGGTGCTGTAGCTATTGGTATCTTGGTTATTATAGAATTATTGAAACGTGAACTATTGCAAACTGTACTTACATCAGCTTTTGCGGTTGCAAATCGTAAAGTTTTACTAATTCCTTTGTTACTGGTGCTAATCATTTCTGCGGTTTCTATGTACTTTTCTATTATTGGTGGTGGTTTGTTAGGTATCAATACTAACAAAGTTATTGCTACCAATCAAAACGAATTTGCAAAGGTAGATAGTACAAACAATTTGTATGATAGTCAAATTTTGGCAATTAGGAACGAAATTAAGGACGTTGCAAATCGTAATACTTACAAAGGAAAAACGTATTTAGGCAAAACAGATAAGCAAATAGTAGCCACCAAAGAACAACAAATTAATGATTTATTGACTGCCAAAACAAAGGATATTGCACTTGCTAAGGAAATAGCACTAAAAAAAGAAAATGAAGTTATTGCAAACAATGAAACAAATCGTATTGCATACGAATACTTTTTTTGTGTATTTGAATTATTGTTTTTTGCGTGTTTGGTTTTCCAATTCCATTACAAAAGAACTTGCTTTTTAGAAAATGAATTGCAAGCTGAACTCGAAGGAACAGCAACCAATCCAGTTACAACAGTAGCAAATGCACTAAGCAATATGCACCAATTTCCACCCGAAAACAAAGCTACTGTAGAAACTTTGCAACAAACCAATAACGAGCTTTTGCCAAATGACAAACCACAAAGAATAGGGTTTACTTTCAAAAACCTTGACAAAAAAGTAGTTCCTTCAGTCAAGCCTTGCGTAGATGGTGCTGTAGTGCCAAATGAAAAATCTAAAAACGTAGAAAACATAGATACTTTGCAAGAGTCAAAGGAACTGCCAAACCCACCAACGCATGACGTAGATACGGCAAACGTAGTAACGCATGACGTAGATACGGCAAACGTAGTAACGCATGACTTGGGAGAAGGCAATAAGTTATGTTTGCATTGCGGTAAAGTATATACCTATAAAATCCACAATCAAAAATTTTGCAGTACACTATGTAGAGAAACCGCATGGGAACTCAAAACAGGGCAGAAAATCAAAAAAGGTAAAAAGAGTAACAAGCCTACAAATAAGTTATTTTAGGTAAAATAAAGTAAAAAATAACACAAAAAAACCTATCATTTATTAGCGTAAATGATAGGTAAGTTTTCTTTTAAGTTGATAGATTTTTGGTTATAAAGTATCAAATTTTAACAGCTAAGTATCAAATTTTAACAGCTAAGTATTAATTTTTAATAGACAAATATATGAAAAATATAGTAGAACAACAAGTAAATGCAGTAGAAAATACTGAAAACCAAGCAAAAAGAAAAAAATTAAATTTGTCTTTTTACAAAATCAAAATAGACAAAAACGGAGAGCCAACCAACGAAATAGAGATTTTGCAAGATAAGTTTATAGAATTTTTGCAGTCTTTAGGTTATTTTCGATATGACGTAGAAGAGGCTAAATTATTCGTTTACATTGAAAATAATATCATTCGTGAGGTACGTATTTCGGAAATCAAAGACACCTTAAAAAGACTTTTGGAAGATGAAACCGAAAACCCTGTTCCTTATCGAGAATTGATAAAACGCAAAATAATGCAAGGTAGCAAAACCTATTTGAGTGAGGAAAAATTAGAATGGTTAAACAACTGTAATAGTATTAGTTTTAATAAATCTAATGCTATGAAAGGTTTTTTATATTTT
>JBIKRY010000275.1:0-6437 GCA_044348925.1 Bernardetiaceae bacterium | reverse complement strand
TCTAATACAAAAATAAATATTTGAATTGATGTCTATAAAACCACCTTCTTATACGTTATCTTTAGATGACTTTTTGCGAAGTATTGAATTGCAAATTAGAGATTTGACAATAGAAATTGGCGTGGCAGTTAGCTTATCAAAAGAAATTTTGTTAGTCAAACAAGGCGAGGTTAGTAGAATTAGTTTTTCAGAAAAAGAGAAAACTAAAATAAAAAATAGTATCTTTACACATAATCATCCATCAAATTTTCCACATAGCAAAGCAGATTTATCAGCAGCCTATGAATATAATTTGGTAGAGATTAGGGTAGTTACCAATGAAAAGATTTATGTAGTAAAACCAACCCAAACAGAGTGGAAATCGTTTGTAGAAGTGGAAAGACTATATAATTTAAGGATAAATAATATCATCTCTGACTATCATAATGGGTATATTTCTGAAGAAGAAGCCTTGTATAGGAGGCAACATATAGGGCTTTACATTGCAGAGGAATTAGGTTATGAAATTAAAATTATAGAACTATGACACCTTACAAAGACAAAATCCAAGTAAAACCTGATGAATTTCTTAGTGATTTTGCTGAGCAGCAAAATGTTGAAGATTTTATGGCTTTTCTAAAATCGCAGCCTAATATTTTGAAAAATAAATATGCTAAGGCTGAGAAATTTATCAGAAAGGAAAGCAATAAAGAAGGAGCAACAAACTATTTTATGCTGTTGGTTTTGCCTAATAATCATATAGACAAAAAACAAGCTATTGCATTTAATCGTATCACAAAATAAATTAATTATGACTTTATCTGTCGTTAAACAGCATTTGAAAAACAGAGAATGGACTTATGTAGAAAAAGATAACTCTACGGTACTTTTTGGTGTTGAAGTGGAAAATATCCGTTTCCAAATGGCATTTCATTGGTTAGAAAAAAACGACCAACTCCTTTTGTATGCGTACTTTCCTGAAAATGTGTCTGAAAAAAAACGTAACAAAATGGCTGTATTACTTACACATATCAATTTTGGTATTGTGATTGGTAACTTTGAAATGGATTTAGCTGATGGTTGTCTGCGATATAAAACAAGCATAGATACAGAAAGCCTACTAATTACTGAAAAACTAATCGAAAATATGATTAATGCAACAGTAGCTACCTTTAATCATTATTATTTTGCCATAAAACAAGCAACCTACAAAGCTAATTTTTCAATAAAAGAAGTGGCAACAGTTCATTAAACGCAAAAAACGCATAACATCTTGGCTATGCGTTTCCCGATTTCCTTTCTCCGAATGGTAGAATGAACTGCTACAAAGTAAGTGAATAAATTTGACATTTCCAAATATATTTAATTAAATATTACAAAACCCTACAAAGACAAAACCCAAGTAAAACCCAATAAATTTCTTAGTAATTTTGCTGAGTAAAAAACATTGAGGACTTTATGGCTTTTCCGAAATCTCCACCAAACCTACTTGGCTATACAAAACCATTCATTTTTCTTACAGAATATCTAAGATAAAAATAAAAAACATAAAAATAACGTATGCACACCTATAAATAATTGGCTAAAAATTTTTTTTAGCGTATTTTTTGTTAGTATTGCAAATAATCTTTTTGCCTTTTAATAAATTAACATAGATAGGTAGTAAATAGAAATTAGTTTAAATTATTTCCATTTTCAAATTATTGATAATCAAATAGTTACATAATTGAAAACTTATAACTAAAAATTTGCAACTACTTACTACTTTTTTATTTCTATCTTAGTTTGATTTTATACTACATATACAATGAAAAAAAATCTATTTTTTTTATTATTTTTTATCATTTTTTTTCAGCAGCAAACAATTTTTGCCCAACATACTAATTTTGTCGGTATTCCATTTGCCACTAATTTTAGTCCTGAAGAATACGAAGCAGACCCACAAAATTGGGCTATCACACAAGACCAACAAGGAGCAATATATGTTGCAAATACTTTGGGGATTTTACGATTTGATGGGGTAGAATGGACAAAAATAAGTTTGCCTAATGTTATTTCCCGTTCTATAGTAACGAATGAACAAGGCGTAATGTATGTAGGTTCGCAGGGAGATATAGGCTATTTGCAAGCAAATGATTTGGGAAATTTAGACTATCATTCCCTACTCGATAAAATACCAGAAAAAGACCGAAATTTTGCAGATATTTGGAGTACCTATAGCAACCCTACAGGTATCTATTTTTTTAGTGCCTATAAAATTTTCTGCCTACAAAATAACCATATACAAGTAATACAAGCACCAAAAAAATTTAATTTCTGTTTTCAAGTCGAAAATACGATTTATACCCAAGATGATAGTTTAGGATTGTGCCAAATTAGCAATAATGAATTACAAGCTACTAAAAATGGCAGTTTTTTCTTAGGTAAACAAATACGTACAATGTTGCCCTATAAAAACGGCACTATTTTACTTGCCACACTCAAAGAAGGCTTATTTATTTATCACCCAACCACAGGCGAAATACAAAGTTTTGGAACTAAGATACAAAAATTGTTGATAGACAATTTAGTGTTTTGTGGGCGAAAATTGGACGAAAATCTTTATGCTATTGGTACTTTTCGAGCTGGATTGGTGCTTTTGGATAGTAACGGAGAATTGCTGCAAATACTAAATGAGGAAAAAGGTTTGCGAAATAATAGTATTAGACAAACTTTTATAGACAGAAATAATGGTTTATGGCTTGCCCTCAACAATGGTATTGCAAGAGTAGAACTACATTCGCCTTTGTCTATTTTTGATAAAAGAACTAACTTAAATGGAAGTATCAATAGAATCATTACTTATGAAAATAAACTTTTGGTAGGCACATCTTTAGGTATTTTTCAACCTGTGGAAACGCAAGTTAATCAGACAAAAATGGTTAGAGAATTTTCCCAAA
Source organism: Bernardetiaceae bacterium (assembly GCA_044348925.1). Taxonomy (GTDB): domain Bacteria; phylum Bacteroidota; class Bacteroidia; order Cytophagales; family Thermoflexibacteraceae; genus JAAFKA01. Next base: position 3,519 of record JBIKRY010000275.1, on the reverse strand, counting down.
TTCCTACTTTTTCTGACCAATGTTGGAATCTACAACAAATAAATAAGGATTTGTTTATTGCCTCTAATCAAGGAACATCTATTTATAATGCAGATACTAAAATTATTAATTATAGCAATAATGCCGTTTTTTTGCATCTACCAATTAGCCTCAACAACAAAAAATATGTATTGGCAGGCTTGAGAAATGGGATAGAAATTTTTGAATATAATGACGAACATTGGACATTGGTTGGAAATTTGGCGGGAATTAATGGCGAAATACGGACTTTAGTACAAGATGCCAACGGGGTAATTTGGGCAGGTACTAAAGTAAATGGCATTTACAAAATTACTTTCCAAAATGATATACAAAGCACCGAAATAAAAAATTATGTCGAAAAAGATGGATTGCCAAGCAACAAACAAAATAAAGTTTTTTTGACAAAAACAGGCGTACTTATTGGCACAACCAAAGGCTTTTTTGTCTGGAATGAACAAAAAAAGCTATTTGTAGAAAGTGCAAAATTACAGATTCCAATTACACTAAAAAATAACCATCAAGAAGCGTGGAATTTGTATGAAGATGCTATAGGAAATATTTGGGTATTTTCGGGCAGGCATAAGGCAGTTTTTATCAAACAAACAGATGGAACTTTTCGTTGGGATTACAGCAGCTTATCGAGAATTCCTCTCGAAACAATTAATAATATCTTTCAACATAATCATATTATTTGGATAGCAAGTTCTAATGCTTTATATGCCTATAACCAAGATTTTAGCCCCTCAGGAAAACAAGGTTTTTATGTATTATTTCGTAGAATAGCCTTGATTGATACAGATTCGGTAATTGCAGGAAGTTATTTCCAAAATCTAAAACCAAAACTATCTTTTTCTAATAATAGCATTAGTTTTGATTTTGCTGCCACACATTTTGATAATCCACAAGCTACACAATACCAATATCAACTCGAAGGCTACGAAAATTCGTGGTCTATTTGGACGCATACCCCACAAAAAGATTATACAAATTTATGGAATGGAAAATATAAGCTCAAAATTAGGGCAAAAAATATTTATGGTATTATGAGTAACGAAGTAAATTATGAATTTGTAATTTCTCCACCTTGGTATCGTACCAATGTAGCATATTTTTCCTATTTACTATTTACTATGCTTAGCATATTTTTATTTATACAATATTCTACAAAAAAATTAGCAAGAAAAAACAAAAAATTAGAGGAATTAGTACAATTACGAACTGCCGAAATTCAACAACAAAAAGAAGAAATAGAAGCACAACGTGATAATTTGGTGCATTTAAACGAGGAATTAGATACACAGAAACAAGAAGTAGAACAATCTTATCAAAATATTCAAATCTTAAATCAAATTGGGATAGAGATTACAGCAATGCTCAACATAGAACAAATTGTTTTGGCAATTTATGACAATGTAAACAAAATTATGGATGCACCTATATTAGCAGCAGGTATTTATAATGAACAACGAAATAAATTAGAGTTTTATGGTATTGATGACAATAGCAAAAAAATGATATATTCTTCGGATAGCATAGATGATAGCAACAAATTAAGTGTGTGGTGCTATCAAAATCAAAGACAAATTTTTATTAATGATGTTGCCACAGAAACCAAAAATTATGTAGAAAATGTAGCAGCACCTATTGGAAATTATGCCAACTCCTTGATATACATACCATTGCTGGTAAGAGGCAAAAAAAGTGGCGTAATCACCGTACAATCTTATCAAAAAAACGCCTACAACAATTATCAAAGCACTGTTTTTGCTAATTTGGGAACTTATATTTCTATTGCTTTAGAAAATGCAAATAGTTATCATACTATTTCCTCTAAAAGCCAACAAATTACAGACAGTATCCGATATGCCGAAACCATACAAAAAGCAATTCTACCAACTACCGACGAGCTACAAAAAGCATTTGGAAACAACTATTTTATTTTTTACCAAGCAAAAGATGTTGTTTCGGGAGATTTTTATTGGTTGTCTATAAAAAATGAGAAAACTGTTTTTGTGGCTACGGTAGATTGCACAGGACATGGCGTACCTGGGGCATTTATGAGTTTGATTGGAGCAACTTTGCTCAATCAAATTGTAGAACAAGAAAACGTAGAAAGTCCTGCAAAAATTCTTAGCAACTTGCATAGTTTGGTACGTACAGTATTGCGACAAAAAGAAATGGCAAATCGTGATGGAATGGATTTGTGTTTGTGTAAATTGGAAAAAAGTGAAAACAATACTATACTAACGTATGCAGGTGCAAAACGACCTTTATACTATGTCAATCTTGCACAAGAACTTATCCAAATCAAAACTACCCATAAATCTATTGGTGGAGGCAACAAAGAACAAATTGATTTTGAGGAAGTTAGCCAAATTATACAGCCTAACGAAATGCTATATCTTACTACAGATGGTTACACAGACCAAAATAACGTACATAACGAAAAATTAGGCTCTGCACAACTACAAAAAATAGTAAAAAATATGGCAGCATTGCCTATGGAAATGCAATATACACAGGTAAAAGATGAATTTTATAAGCATAAAACAAAAGAAATACAACGTGATGATGTTACGATTGTAGGAATAAAAATTTGATATTTATTTGTTTTGCAATCAAAGTTATCAAGTAAAAGTTAGTTACTCTGAAAATTTTCTTGCAAAACTTGCAAAAAAATGTAGTGTGGACTGAAGTCCACACTACAGAAAAATTATAGTAGAAAATTACAAAATTGTAGGGGGAATTTCTTTTTTCTTCAATCCATTTTCCACATACACATATAAGCAAGGCAAGACAATTAAGGTAAGCAAAGTAGCCGAAAGCAAACCGCCAATTACTACCGTTGCCAATGGTTTTTGCACCTCGCCACCTGCTCCATGCGACAAAGCCATAGGAAAAAATCCCAAAGAAGCAACAAAGGCAGTCATCAAAACAGGGCGTAGTCGGGTTTGAGTTCCTTCCAAAATAATTTGTTTGATATTGCTTAAACCCTTGTTTTTCAAGTAGTTAAATTCGCCAATAAGCACAATTCCATTGAGAACTGCCACGCCAAACAAGGCAATAAAACCAATGCCCGCCGAAATACTAAAAGGCATATCTCTAAACCACAAAGCAAAAACTCCACCAACAGCCGACAAAGGAATTGCCGAAAAAATCAACAAACTATGTTTGACCGAATGAAAAGTAAAGTACAATAAAACCAAAATAAGGAACAAGGCAATAGGAACTGCAATAGACAAACGGGTTTTTGCCTCTTGTAAGTTCTTAAATTGTCCGCCATAATTGACATAATAGCCTGCTGGAAGTTTCAAATTTTTATCCATTTTTTGCTGAATTTCATTTACAATACTTTCCACATCACGACCTCTTACATTAAAAGCAACTGTAATTCTGCGTTTGGTATCTTCCCGTTGAATTTGGCTTGCCCCTGTTTTAAATTCAATTTCTGCAATTTGTGTAATTGGAATTTGTTGCCCTTGGGCATTCGAAACAAAC
>JBIKRY010000274.1:0-6481 GCA_044348925.1 Bernardetiaceae bacterium | reverse complement strand
ATATTTTATAAATTTATTATCTATTTTAATTAGCTTTTATTCTTGTTTAGTATTGTTGATAAGAATTTTTAGCATAAAAATATTGTTAAATTTGTAAATAAAAACACTAAAATATACACTAAACTTACTCAAAAATTCTTAAAAAGATGTATACATACCCTAGGTGTGACACAAACCACGGCAGGAACCGCAAATCTGAAGATTTGCAATAACAAAGTCCGTAGAGTACGCTATTCGCTAACTCTACGGACAACAGGGGATAATCAAGTAGTTCACGTTATTTTAGTAAGTTCCACCCAATACCATTATTATCAATCAAACTTACGATTTTACCATGATGAATTATTATTTTTTTTATGAATGTTTTTTTATTTTTTATTTTTGCATCCTGATTCAATGTAAAGTTAATTTCATTTAAGGAATGAAAATATGTAGGTTCTTTCAATGAAAATAAAGGTGCCCACACGTTAAAATAATGTCCTTTATTATCTCTTAAATACCATAAATTAATACTTAAATTAAGTTTATTACATATATATTCTATATGAAAGCCATTATTACATTCTTTAACATATGTAAATGACTCTTCACGTTCTTTCATATTTATGCTACTGAAAGATTGAACAACAAAATTTATTGTATCTACCCCATTATAAAAACTTTGTGTTTTTATAAAACTTAGAGTATCAATTCCATGGCGAACATAATCGAATACATTACATTTTTCTTGATTACAAGCAATAAAAAAAAGAAATAATATTAATATGGTTATTTTTTTCATTTTTGTTCTAAATTTTCTTTTGCAGACTTTAATAAAGGTAGCCATTTTTGAGTATTTTTATCACTTGGACAATGGTTAGAATAATCACAGACGCCACTATTTTGGTCTTCATAAAAAATTTCTTTATCTGCATTATTTGGATACATACCATTTTTTCGCCGTTGGCTGTGTCGCCACAGCCAACTCCACCAACACATCAAACTTGCACAAAAAAACTACTTTTTTTAGTTTTATCACACAAAAATACGCAATAAACTAACAAAAGCAGCTTTTTTATGCACCTTTGATGTGCTGGTGGAGTGGTTTGTGTGACACAAACCACGGCAGGAAAAACTAAAACTGAATATCTACAGCTTTTTTCATGACTTGTTCGGAGTTTGTTCCAACCATAATTTCAAATAAGCCCGACTCTGCATAAAACTTTCTATCTGCATGATAAAATCCTAATTCCGTTTCTGTTAGTTCAAATTGCACTTTTTGTGTTTGCCCTACTTCGAGGTCTATTTGTTTAAATGCAACAAGACGTTTAATAGGTTGCACAATAGTCGCATTTAGGTCCCTAATGTATAGTTGTACGGTTTCTCTGCCTTTATATTTGCCTGTGTTAGTAACTTCAACGGTTACAGTGGCTTTTTTAGGTGCAGTTTGTATATTGAGATTTTTGTATTCAAAGGTCGTATAGCTCAACCCAAACCCAAAACACCATTGCGGAGAATTAGGCATATCGGTATAATGCGACCAAAAAACTAAACCTGTATCAAAGTCATTGGTTTTTGGACGACCTGTGTTTTTTTGGTTGTAATACAATGGCAACTGCCCTGTGTTGCGAGGAAACGAAACAGGCAATTTACCCGAAGGGTTATACTTGCCAAAAAGTACGTCAGCCGTTGCGTGTCCTGCTTGCGAACCTGCAAACCACGCTTGCAAAATAGCAGGGGCTTTTTCGGCAACGGTTGGTATAGCTACAGGACGACCTGTCATCAGTACAATCACTACATTTTTATTTACTTTTACAATTTGATTAAACAATTCTAATTGATTGCCTTTCAGTTCTACGCTGGCTTGGCTTCTGCCTTCGCCTGTTTGGTAACAGTCTTCGCCTATTGCCATAATCACCAAATCTGATGCGGTAGCTATTTTAATAGCCTCAGCAAATCCTGATTGGTTTTTAGTGTCAGCAAAGCTAAGTTCGTGTATAAAAGTACGTTTGCCTTCAGTCAATTTGTAACCTTCGGCATAAGTCAATTTTTGGTCTGGGGCAAGGGTAGCTTCTATTCCTTCTTTCAAAGAAACTGCGGAATTTGTAGTAGCTTGTGCCCTCCAACTACCTAAAGGAATATCTTTGTGGGCAGCTAATTCTCCAATTAAGGCTATTTTCTTAACACTTTTTTGAATAGGCAATAAATTATTTTCATTTTTGAGCAACACCATGGTGCCTTGTGCTACTTGACGTGCAGCTTGCAAGTTTTCGGCAGATAATAACTCTTTTTTCTCTCTTTCTACGTTAGAATAACGGTAAGGGTCATCAAATAAACCTAAATCAAATTTTAATTTCAAAATTCTACGTGTTGCGTCATCAATCAATTTTTCGGAAACTTTACCCGACTTCACTAATTTTTCGAGATAGTTAATGTAAATCGTACTTTCCATATCCATATCCGAACCTGCACTGATAGCATATTGGGCTGCCATGAGGCTATCTTTAGCAAAACCATGTGCCAACATTTCGCCAATAGAACCCCAATCCGAAACTACAGCCCCTTTAAAACCCCATTCACCTTTGAGTAATTGCCTTTGTAAAAATTCGTTACCCGTTGCAGGTACGCCATTCAAGTCATTAAAGGAGTTCATAAAGGTAGCTACGCCTGCTTCTGCTGCTACTTTGAAAGGTGGCAATATTACATTGTAGAGTGTATTTTCGCTAACATCTACAGTATTGTAATCTCTACCAGCCTCCGCAAAACCATAACCTGCAAAGTGTTTGGCACATGCAGCAATAGTTTTTTCACTGCTAAGGTCTTTGCCTTGAAAACCCTCTATCCAAGCCTTTCCCATTTGTGAGGTGAGATATGGGTCTTCGCCTGCACCCTCCATAATTCGTCCCCAACGAGCATCACGACTAACATCAATCATAGGGGCAAAAGTCCAATGTAAACCTGCTGCTGCTGCTTCTCTTGCAGCAACCTCTGAGCCTAAACGAGCAAGGTTGCTATCCCAACTTGCAGCTTGTGCTAAGGGTACAGGCATCATAGTTTTATAACCGTGAATTACATCATAGCCAAAAATTAGTGGAATTTTTAAACGAGAGTTTTCTACAGCTAATCGTTGAGCTTCTCGTGTTCCTTCGGCAGTAAGCACATTCAACATTCCGCCAACTCTACCAGCTTTGATGTCCTCTAATTTTTGTTTACTACTGTTATCAGCAGGAACAGGACCCGTAAATTCCCAAGTGCCATTATACATATTGAGTTGCCCTATTTTTTCGGCTAAAGTCATTTTAGCTAATAGCATTTCTACTTTGTCTTCAGTAGTAGAAGTTGGTTGATTATAGGTAATAGAAGATTGGCATACTATTCCTAATAGACTTACAGATACCAATTGAATAAGACTTTTATTGAGTATTTTTTTCATATAGACAAAAAAAAGAGGTTGAATAAAACTTGAGTAATTTTGTGATTATTTTTTATACGATTGTCAAGGTCTACGACCATTGCCAACGTATAAAAATATAAGTATGATTGTTAAGGTCTTCGACCATTGCCAACGTATAAAAATGTAAGTATGATTGTTAAGGTCTTCGACCATTGCCAACGTATAAAAATGTAAGTACGATTGTCAAGGTCTTCGACCATTGCCAACGTATAAAAATGTAGGTACGTTGGCAATGGTTGAAGACCTTGACAATCGTACCTACATTTTCACTAATTTTTTAATTACGTTGAAAAACTCTCACATAATCCAATGCCATTTTTTGCGGAAAAACAGTAGTTGCATTAGGACTACCAGGCCAATTACCTCCTACAGCAACATTTAATATAAAGAAAAACTTTTCTTGAAATTCACTTAAAGCAACAGGAGTAATATCAATCGTATTGTAAAGTATATCATCAAAATACCATTTTATACTTTTTTCGTCCCAAATAACACTATAGACATGAAATTCTTCGGATAGTTTTCCTTTTGGATTCATATAGCTTTTGCTAAAACTTGCATAAGTGCCATTATTATCCCAATGTGGTGTTCCATGTGTAGTTTTGTCATTGGTAGGTTGCCCGCCAATCATTTCCATAATATCAATTTCGCCACAACGAGGCCAGCCTACATTGCTAATGTTATCGCCAAGCATCCAAAGAGCAGGCCACAATCCTTGTCCTTCGGGCATTACGGCTCTAATGTCTATACGACCATACTTAAAACTACGTTTTCCTTGTGTAATGATACGTGATGAAGTGTAATTTTGTCCATTAAAATTTTCTTTTTTGGCAGTAATAATGAGCAAACCATTTTCAAGTGTAGTATTTTCTGGTCTATAGTATTGGAGTTCATTATTTCCCCAACCTCCATTTCCTGTGCCAATTTCGTGTTTCCAATCAGTACCTAATGTATTCCCTGTAAATTCATCTCGCCATACTAAAGTATATCCTTGATACGTTTCAGGAGTTGTGTAACCTGTTTTAGGAATACCAGACGTATTGTCAATGTTTACATTTACAGTCTGTGTAACTTCTGTAAAAACTTGTGTGGTAGCAAAAGCCCTAACTTTTATGGTATAACTGCCTGTTTGCGTATAAACATAGACAAATCTACCATCTTGACTTTCTGTAGGAGTTGTTTGTTTGCCATCTCCCGACTGAAAATCATAGAAATTAGCATTGTTGGCTTTTGCTAGAATTTCTACTCTACCATTTTCATTAGAAACTATTGTAATATTTAACTGCGAAGGTGCTACGACGCTAAAATCTTGGCTTTTGCTACTACAAGCAGAATGAAAAGCAAGTAACATTATAAAAAAGATGAATTGTATTATTTTTATTTTCATAAGTAGGTGAAGTTTTTATTGGTATTATAGACTTTAGCTTTACGTATGTTGGCAATGGTTGAAGACCTTGACAATCGTATAAAAATAGTTTTTCATAAACCTTTGCAAGTATTAACTACCCACAAAGGTTTATTGATAAGTTTAGCAATTTTTTTGCATAAAAATTATTCTTGTTTCATATCATCAAACATAAATACACCTGCACGGCTTTGTCCGAAGTCCATAAAAATAGCCACTTTGCTAAATGTTCCTGCACTTGCTCCACTAAAATCCCATGTAAGTTCCTGCCATGTATTTGCTTGTGATACTGTTTGGTCTTTTTCTATGAAAACGGCTGCATCATCAGCTTTTTCAATTTTTAGTCTAACTACTGCTCCTGCGATTGGCGACCACACTTTTACCTTAATTTGTTTTTTTGTAGAAAAATCTAAACTTTGTGGTAATTGTGTTACTACTCCTGCCCACACTTCTGCTCCTGCTTTTTTGTTAAGTTGAGCTACTTTCGCAGAAGTATTTATGCCTTGTGCATTAGGATTAGCAATAACAGAAAATTCCGCCCCACCAAAAGCATCAAATTTAGGTTCTTGAGTTTCAAAGGTAAATGGCAAATTTGGTGTAGTAGTTGGTGAAGGAGCTTGCACAATATCATCAAAATAGAAAACTTTTCCATTACCAGCATTACCAAAATCAAAAAATACTGCTACAATGCTATAGGTATCTGTAGGAGAACCTGTAAAATCAAAAACGAGTTCTTCCCAAGTATTTGTTTTGGTAATTTGGGCATCAACTTCTTTAAATGTATTAGGGTCTCCTGCTTTTTCAAGTTTGAAACGTGCTACTCCTTTTACCGTTGACCAAACTTTCATACGAAAAGCTGCACCTTTTGTAAAATCTACTTTTTGTGCCAATGTAACTGCAGTACCTGCCCATACTTCACCACCTTTGGCAGTTTTACCAACTTTTGCAGAGGTATTAATACCTGTAGGGTCAGGGTTATTGATTTGTTCAAAATCACTTCCACCAAAACCTGTAAATGGAATAGCATCTTTTTCGAAGTTGATAGGTAAAGTAGCAGATTGTGGTGCAGGTGGTGGTGCAGGTGTAAACCCTTTGCGAATAAGGCGATGAAACCACGCCAAATCAGGGTTAGACGCATCTCTAAACTTAATAAACATTTCATTCTCATTGATAGATAAAACTTCGTAAATGTTTACACCTGTGTAATAACCAATAAAGCCACCATTAGAAATAGTAAGAAATAATTTACCATTTTCGGTAGTGAGTGTATAATTAGCTGGTTGTGGTTGAAAAGGTGCAATCAAGTCGCCTACAGGAGAAGGTGCAGCACCCGCAAATTTGGAGCCTTGAGCAGTGTTTACATACACATCACCATTTGTTTTTTGCACAAATTTTGAAGCATTTAAAAAAAATGTAAACTCGTCATCATACATTCCGCCACCTGCTTTTTCGTTGGGTTGTGCTGCATACCAAATCGGAGAAGTTTCGGCTGCGGGACCTACACCAAAATGCCCAACTCTATCTTTGTCAATTACCCAAGTTTTGCCAGTAGCAGCATCACAACCGCCTGTAAGTAGTTTCAGATTTGCATTGTTACAAATTTGTGGGTCATTTTTTGCAACTTTTACTACTTTGGAGGCTGT
>JBIKRY010000273.1:0-6510 GCA_044348925.1 Bernardetiaceae bacterium | reverse complement strand
AGTAAGAATACAGAATACATTTTTATTTTGTCTTTTCCTGCCGTGGTTTGTGTCAAACCCGCAATGGAATTGAAACCACTCCACCAGCACATCAAAGGTGCATTGAAAACTACTTTTATTAGTTTATTGCGTATTTTTGTGTGATAAAACTAAAAAAAGTAGTTTCTTTGGGCAAGTTTGATGTGCTGGTGGAGTTGGCTGTGAGACACAGCCAACGGCAAAAAAAGTACTTTTGTTAGTTTATTGCGTATTTTTGTGTGATAAAACTAATAAAAGTAGTTTTCAATGCACCTTTGATGTGCTGGTGGAAATGACCCAAAAACAGGGAAATCTTATTCAAATAATAAAGCAATAGATACCATTGACCTTACAGGAAAAGCAGGCGCAGACGGAAAGGTACACCGTTCAGAACTTGTTGATTATTACAAAAAATTAGCCAAATCATATGAACCTAAAAAATAGATTTTTTATAGTCAGCATTTTTTTGCTACTATATTCAGCCACTGCATCGGGGCAAAATAATGGAGATAGTCTAATAAGATTGTCTGACAAACTATCAATCAAATTATCATTAGCCAAGGTAGTTTTTTTTACCCCTAATAAGATGGATAGTTGTGTTACAACAGAACTATTCAATGATTATCTTATGGATGATTTTGGCAATTATCTTAATAATTATTATGATTATCATACACTTATAGAGGCAGGTAATGATATATTTATCATTTTCAGTTCTTGGGAAGCTCGCAAAAGGCAGCCTTTTATCGTTACAAAAGTATTTCGGTACAATGTAGAATATAACAATTTGGAACTTATGTTAACCACAAGAACAATAGATGCCATAAATTCACGAACCTTTTTTTATTTCAAAAAGAAAGGTAAAAAGGTTTTTTACTTTGAAAAGGTAATAGTGTATAAAACCAAGGGAAAAATATTTGGTTCTACTTATAGCAAGATTAAATTTAGATTGCCTTTGTATGAACATTAAATTTTTTTGTAGTAGTTTCGTGTTGTGCTTTGAGTTAGTGAATAGCCTACTTCCTGCCGTGGTTTGTGTCCGCACCTAGGGTATGTACCCCCCCCTATTGTCCGTAGAGTTAGCGAATAGCGTACTCTACGGACTTCTTTTTGCCTGAAAAGCTGCTTTTCTGCCGTTGTCAGTGTCCTCACCTAGGGTATGTACACATCTTTTGTTATTTTTCTAAGTAATTTGAGTAAAACTACGTCTAATATTTTATAAATTTATTATCTATTTTAATTAGCTTTTATTCTTGTTTAGTATTGTTGATAAGAATTTTTAGCATAAAAATATTGTTAAATTTGTAAATAAAAACACTAAAACATACACTAAACTTACTCACAAATTCTTAAAAAGATGTGTACATACCATAGGTGTAGCCACAAACCACGGCAGAAAATTACATTTCAATAATAATGTAATCCCCATTTTTTTTTGTTTCCTCAATAAAACTTATTAAACAAAATATTCCAAATGCAAGTCTTCCACTAAAAGAAGAAGTATAATTTATCTTATATATTTTATTATCAAAATAGATTTTTTCGAATCTACTTGAATGTTTTTGTTGTTCTGTAAGTGAAGGTGTTTTATAAGTAGTAGTTAAGATATCTGACAATGCTTTTGAAACACTTTTGTGAAAATCTCCAAGTATTGAATTATTTATAACTATTGTTTTCATGTCATATATACTCTTATCCAATACAAAAAGCATTAGATAAGAATATATGAAAGAAATTGTATAATTATCTATAATAAAATTATGTTTACTATTTTTTAATAACATTTTATTATTTTGGTAAAGTGTGATGAAGTAATTTTCCATTCAAATCATATATAGTCAGATGAGCTTTTGATGTATTAATACCCATTTTGTTGAAAAGATGTAAGTAATGCATTGCAAATTCAAGGTCTGGAAGATAGTGACCTGATAAATTGTTTATTCCGACAATACTACCAGAACGAAGTTCTGCCGTTGGTTGTGTCCCACCTTTAGGTTTGCAAAAGTAAATAATTATTGTGAAAATACTATTTTTGCAACTATAAAATATACTCAGTCAAGGCAACCTACTGTCCGCACTAGCTTTTCTGCCGTTGGCTGTGTCGCCACAGCCAACTCCATCAGCACATCAAACTTGCCCAAAGAAACGACTTTTTTTAGCTTTATCACACAAAAATACGAAATAAATTAACAGAAGTAGCTTTTCAATGTACTTTTGACGTGCTGGTGGAGTTGGCGTGGGGACACAAACAATAGAAAAATAATTTTATTAGTTTTATGTAATTTTTACTATTTATTATAATTAAGCAAATGACATTATTTAGCAATTTTTTCTTTCAAAACAACAAAAAAGTTTTTAATTTCGGTCAAATCCTTAATCATTTGCACAGTATCTTGTGTCAAATCTCCTTTTTTTAGCATCATTTCCCTTGCACCTTGCAAAGTAAAACCACGTTTTTTGACTAAAAAATAGATACTTTCCAACTTTATAATGTCTTCTTTCGTATATTGTCGAACACCTTTTTTACTTTTGCGAGGCTTTATATGGTCAAATTGTGATTCCCAAAAACGTATCAAAGATGGTGCAACATCTAACTTTTGGGCAACTTCGCCAATACTGTAATATTTTTTTTCTACTTCATCAGATAAATTTTTCATAAAAAATAGATATTTTTTTGTATAACGTAAGTTTTTTACAAAATTAGCAATTATTTTAAAAAATCGTATAAAAACCACTTAATAATATGTTACATAAACAATTTTATTTCTCGTTATTCTTCCTTATTTGTAGTTTTTTTGCAAATTTGGAAACACAGGCACAACAAGAAACCAAAGGTATTGGTGTAGATGCCTATGTAAAAGCCGAAAATCTCAAAAAGGCAAGCAAATATGCAGAAGCTCTGCCCGAATACGACAAAGCTATTAAAGCCGAACCAACAAATTATGCCTATCATTATGGAAAAGGAAATTGCCTAATCCTAAAAGGAGATACTACCGCAGGTCTTGCAAGTTTGGAAAAAACGGTTGCCCTCAAAAATGACCATGTAAAGTCGCATGAAGACATGGCAAAAATTTATGATAAGAAAAAAAGCTATGATAAAGCCATAGAAAACTACGAAAACTGCATCAAATATGACGAAGATGATAAAAAAAGATTTGCCTACAAAATCGAAATTATCAAAATTCTCAACAAAGCAAAAAGATATGAAGATGTAAGCAAATATGTAATTTTGGCAAAAACAATTTATCCAAATAGTTTTGACTTATTGAAATTAGAGGCTCGTAATAACAATATCTTAAAAAGATATGATTCTGTGATTTATTACATGGAACAAGCCCTAAAGTTAGTACAAGGCAGACCTGCGGCAGACCAAGCACCATTTTATTATGAAATTGGTTTGGCATATTATAGTATGGAGCAATATGATAAGGCAAATCCTGTACTACTAAAAGCAAACTTTGGTCCTTTCCGTTCCAAAGTACAAAAAATGACAGCAGCCTACCACACAGACTTGGCAAAGGTATATTCTGAAGTATATGAATACAACGAAGCAGAAAAATTTTTGGCACAAGCATTCAAAATTGATGCAAAATATAAACCAGCCATTGATTTGCAAAAAGAAATTAGTAGTTATAAAATAGATATGACTACAGCAATCAAAAAATTAGAAGATTCTGTAAAAGTAGAAAAAAATCCAAAAAAGAAATCAGACGAATATTGTAAATTGTGTAATATGCAATTTACTTCCATGCAGTATGATGGGGCTATGCTTTCGGCAGATGAATGTTTGAAATTGAATCAACGCAATTTTAAAGTAATGTTCCTCAAATCGGTTTCGACCTATAAATCAGGAAATACAAATGATGCTATTGCAAGTTTGGATAGATTTTCACGTATTCCTACACTTGCTCCAGATTTTCAAGCCAAATGTAATTTTATGTTGGGCATGATGTACAAAGAAGCAAAAGATGTAAAAAATGCAATGTCTTATTTTTATAGCAAAAAAATGGTTGGTGGCTATCGAAATGCGGCAATGTTGGAAATTAAAAAACTCAAAGGCGGTGGCAACACAGACTCTGAAGAAGAAGAAACTACCAGCGAAACACCACAAGAATAAGTAATAGTTCTTCAAAGTTTTAAAAACTTATTTTGTTGGGTATGCAAATATTGCTAATCTAAAGTTGATAAACTTGAGATTAGCAATGTTTTTTAAAAACTGTATAAATACTATAATTTGCATAACAAGCATCTATTTACGCTAAGAATTTAGAAAAATTTATAAAAAAATATACCAAATGTTTACAGGAATTATAGAAAATTTTGCAAAAGTTATTGCTATTCACCAAGAACAAACCAATATCCATTTTGTATTTCAGTCTGCTATTTCGCAAGAACTCAAAATAGACCAAAGTGTAGCACACAATGGGGTATGTCTTACAGTAACAGCATTAGATACACAAGCACAGACACATACTGTTACAGCCATTGACGAAACTCTACAAAAAACCAATTTAGGTGCTTTGCAAGTAGGTAGTTTGGTTAATTTAGAAAGATGTTTGCAAGCAAATGGTAGATTTGATGGGCATTTTGTGCAGGGACACGTAGATGAAACTGCAATCTGTACCGAAGTTATGGATATGGCAGGAAGTTGGAAATATAGTTTTGCTTACAATCCACAAAGTGTTAATCTTACTGTAGCTAAAGGCTCTATTTGTATCAATGGCGTAAGTTTAACGGTAGTAGATGCCCAAAAAGGCAAGTTTAGCGTTGCCATTATCCCATATACCTACGAAAATACCAATTTTAAACAACTTCGAGCAGGAGATGTGGTAAATTTGGAATTTGATATTTTGGGCAAATATATCCAACGCTATTTAGCTATGCACCTAACAAATTTACAAAATACCTACTAATTTATTCTTAAGCCCTTGCACTATTTACGCCATATTATTTTTTTGAGAGATGTCTTTCTACTTGCACTCACAGCTTTTGGGGGACCACAGGCACATATTGCCATGTTTTTAAAATATTTGGTCAATAAACGAGCCTATCTTAGCGAAGCCGAACTGTTAGAAATCAATGGTCTGTGTCAAATGTTGCCAGGTCCTTCTTCTACACAAACTTTGACTGCGATTGGTTATAAACGTGGTGGATTTTGGTTGGCAATGTTTACATTGATAATATGGTTGTTGCCTGCGGTTTCTGCAATGATTTTTTTGGCATTAAGTACCGATTTTATTTCGCCTAAATTTGCACGTTTTGTGCCTTATATGGCAGTAGGTTTTGTGTTAGCCTCTGCGGTACAAGTAATTCCGAAGGTAGTAAACACAAAACTTGGTTGGTTTTTGACAATTACTACTGCTATTGTATCTTGTACGATTCGTTCTCCTTGGGAGTTACCTATTATTGTGTTGTTGAGTGGGATTATTGCCTCTTTCAAATTTCATAAACAAGCAGAACAAAAAGATGTTGAAAAATTAGCTATTCGGTGGCGTTATTTTGTCTTGTATGCAAGTATTTTTATTGGAATGGCTATTTTGGGTGGTATTACCCACTCGTTGCCTATTCGGTTATTTGAAAATTTTTACCGCAATGGAAGTTTAGTTTTTGGTGGTGGACAAGTGTTGGTGCCTGTACTTTATACGGAATTTGTGGCTTTCAAAAAGTATCTTAGTGCCGAAGAATTTATGTATGGTTTTGCGGCAGTGCAGGCAGTACCTGGTCCTGTTTTTTCGTTTAGTGCCTACATTGGTGCATTATCTATGCGAGAATATGGCATTGGAGGTAGTATTTTGGGAGGTATTATGGCTGCTATTGGTATCAATTTACCAGGGACTCTGTTGATTTTCTTTGTCATTACTTTTTGGCAATCTCTCAAAAAATACCGTGCTGTTCGGGCATCTCTCGAAGGAATCAATGCTGCAAGTGCAGGATTGGTAATTTCGGCTGCTTATTTGCTTTTTGTGCCACTCAAAATAGAATTATTAGCACCCAAAAGCATAGATTTTTTGCATTTGGCTATTATTTTGGCTACTTTTTTATTGCTCAAATTTACCAAAATTCCACATCCATTACTTATTTTACTTGGAATTTTGTCGGGATATTTTCTGACTTGAAAAATTTATTTAACGTGAACTACGGATTACTTTATTGATAATCAACAAGTTACAAGTAAAATATATAATAAATAAGTTGCGTAGCAACCGTATATTCGCCTTTAGGCGAATGAAATGTAAGGATAAAAACTAACTTGGTTATAAATTCACAAATTTTGAGAAATAATTACTATTTTTCTTTCAATTTAGCCGACTCATTCGCCTAAAGGCGAATATACGGTATCCGTAGTTCACGTTATTTAGTTAATTTTTGTAATAGACCTGCAATATTCGTTTAGTGGCTTTTTATACAATTTTATAGTGCAATATGCACGAAATATTTATAGAAAATTTCTTGCCCTCATCTTTTAAGTTCCGTAGGAACGAAATCATAAGC
>JBIKRY010000038.1:0-21703 GCA_044348925.1 Bernardetiaceae bacterium | reverse complement strand
TGGGGTTGGTAGTTCAATGAAATTTTTACACTTTTAATAAAATTAATTTTATAAGTTACAAATTAATTTTTGTAACTTATTGATTATCAATTACTTAAAAATGATAAAATTTGTGGGTAATCGATAGATTATTAAAGTCTATGCTACAAACCTTAATAATGTCTATTTTTCAAAATATTTATTTTATGTTTCATTCTCAAAAAGTGTTGCGGTTATCAATAGAATAATATACTTTTGTGCAAATTTTAACATAACTTATTTACCATAAAAATTTTATATAATGAATACAGGAGATATTAGTGTTGGTTCATTTATCAGACACGAAGGGGAATTAGTACAAATTACAGAATATCAACACCGTACACCAGGTAATTTGCGTGCTTTTTATCAAGCAAAAATGCGTGTGTTGCGTACAGGCAAAATAGCTGAATACCGTTTTCGTTCTGGCGAATCTGTAGATGTAGTAAGAGTAGAACTTCGTACCATGTTGTATTTATACAAAGAAGGTACGAGTATGGTTTTGATGGACCCAACTTCTTACGAACAGATATATGTTGACCAAGTTTTATTTGGGGATAGTTTAGGATTTTTGAAAGAAAATATTGATGTTATCGTTGCTTTTGCTGACGAAAGTCCAATTTTTGCTGAACCTCCTCGCACAATGGCTTTGGAAATTACCTATACCGAACCAGGTATCAAAGGCGACACTGCTACAAGAACTCTAAAAGCTGCAACTGTAGAAACAGGTGCTACAGTAAATGTACCTCTTTTTTGTAATATCGGCGATATGATTAAAGTAGATACAAAAACAGGAGATTACGTAGAAAGAGTAAAATAATACTTATACTTACAAATATACTTTCCAAGTCTTCACGATTTGGAAAGTATATTCTTATATTTATCTAATCATTATAGGCTTGTAATTCCGCCAATTCTCTCTCATATCCCCCCGACAAAATAGGAAAACGACACCATGTTTTTGGGTCTAAGTTTTTGTCGTCTAAGTGAAAACTTGGTGCATATCTTTCTCGTTTCCATTGGTTGCGACACCACAAACGGAAAAATTTGGCAGTCCATAGCTTTAGTTGTTCCTTTGCATACATTTTGTGCTTGTGCTTGTGTTTCAAAGAAATATAACTTTCTATTGGCGTTTTTTTGTCTCGAATGGCAGCTTCCTCTATCGAATCTAAGACATCATAAGGCATCAAATCGTCTTCATCAGTTTGTTTATATTCTGAAGGGCGAAGTTCTGCTGTAGGTTGTTGCTCGTTTACCAAATGTAGGGCAGGAATGGTAATGCGGTTTTCTACGCCTTGTTTTTCTAACCAACGCAACCATTGACGCAAAAATGCTTTGTCAATTCCTGCAATGGGGCTTAAACCTCCCGAAGTATCTCCGTCCATAGTGGCATAGCCAACAGCCGCCTCCGACCTATTGGAAGTAGATAATAGCAAACCACCTTTCAAATTGGTTAGCAACCAGATGCTTGGGCTACGTACCCTCGCCTGAATATTTTGTAGGGCAATGTCATCTCCTGCCCATGTAAGCTCACGTTGCAAACTTGTAGAAATAATGGCAGTATATTCCTCTACAATATTATTAATATCAAACTCATAAAACTGTGCATTTACGGCTTTTGCAAGTCCTTGAGCTGCATTGCGAGTAATATCACCACTGTTTTTGGTAGGTTGGTAGGCGGTAATAATTAGGTGATTTGCAATTTCTTCTACGGTTTTGCAATTTTGTATGGCGGTAATATAGCTTAACTTTTTCTTAAAATTATCTAAACCAATACTTTCTATACCTAATTTTATAAGTAAATAGCAACAAGCTACCACAGCCGAAGAATCTGCACCACCACTCAAAGAAACCACAAAAGAGGCAGATTTACTTTTTCGCAAATAATCAAAAAGACCTAAAGCTAAGGCGTGGGTAAATTCTTCTTCTTGTTTGTGTGGACTATTTTCCCAAGTTGCATTTTTGGAAATAACGGTTTGGGGTTCGAGAAACGGATATTTGAAATCTACATGGATACAAGTATCGTGCATTTCAGGAATATTGAAAATAGTGCTTGCCTGCGATTGTGCCAAACGGTTGTCTGCCACGTCAAGCACTGCCGTTGTAATGTTGTAGTCTTCGTAGGTAAATCTATCGCCAACTGCCAACATAGCACCTGCTGAGGCTATCAATGTACCACCGTCATAAATAGCACGTCCAGCCTCATTTCCTACCAGATTTGCATAAATATAGCCAACACCAAAAGCACGACTTGCTTCGGTTACAAATCTTTTGCGTACATCGAGTTTATTAAATGCAAAATGGCTTGCACTCGGATTCATAATAATATCGACACCAAAACGGTAGAGTTTTGCACCAGGACGGTTTGCCACCCAAGCATCTTCGCAAATTTCAAAGCCTATTTTTATCCCACCAATGTTGTAATATAAATCACCAATCGGATATTGCTGGAGATTTCCTTCCAAATCAGGTAGGCTTACCGTTGCTTGTACGTTTTCTATCCAAGGCGTAAACCAACGAGGTTCGTAATGAATACCATTGCCAGGCAAAAACCGTTTTGCCACAAAACCAATAATTTTGCGATTGACAATCAGGCAGGCAGTATTAAAATTTCTATTTTGAAATACAATCGGCATTCCTACACAAACAATCATATCTTTGGTATAATCTACAATTTCGTGTAAAATTTTGATGGTAGTTTCGTGTGTACCAGAAGAATAAAAAGCATCTTCACAACCATAACCTGTAATACACAATTCGGGCAAACACAAGATAGAAACTTGTTGTTTGCGGGCTTCGGTTATTGCACCAATAATATTTTGCTTGTTGTTTTCCCAAGCCAATGGCGTTTGATTGAGAACTGCACCTGCAACTTTAATTAGTTTCATACGTTTATTTTAGGTAGTAAATTTGTTATAGAAAAAATATTTTTTACTTTTGTATTGACCTTTTTGTTTTTTTGCTATTAAGCTATTTTATCCAAAATTTACATAATTATACGAATTATTAAAAGCCTTTGTTAGAAATATTTGATAATTAACAACAAATATGTAAGTTTACAAACTTTTTTACACAATTATTCACGTAGATATGTTTACATTTGTTTATTACCAATAATCTAAGCTACGTACTACGCAAGTTACATTACGTACTAAAATTTTTTAGTACAACTAAAAACCAAACAAATAAAACAGAATAGATAAGTTTTTGAAAATTTATTTTAGAAACGTAGTATTCATACAGTTATACACTACTCATAAAACGCAATAGTCAATGAAAGTAATCCAAATTAATTTGATAACCAATACTACTACCAATTTTTTTCGTATTTTCTTACATAGCTTTTTAGGGTTATTGCTGCTGCTAATGTTTTCGGGTTGTGGAGCTTATAAAAGTAGTATTTTATTCAAAACAGATGGTAATATAGATAATGCAAAATTTGTAGCTGCAATGTCTAAAGCACAAACAAATTATACGATTAATAAATTTGATTTTTTGGGCATTAACATTTTTACCAATAAAGGAGAAATGCTTTTAGACCCTAATGGGGAACTAAAATTTACGCCTGAACAAATTGCTCGGACACAACAAAATATGAGTATGGCAATGGGTGGAGGCATTATGAATGGTGCTGTAGTAAATCCACAACAACTTAGCGGTAGCCAAACAAGTGTCAATCAATTTGCATTTCCAAGATATGGTGTAAACGAAAAAGGGACTATTTTTATGCCTATCATTGGCGAATTAAAGATAGAGGGTTTGACCTTATACCAAGCAGATAGCCTTATTACCAAAGCATTTTCACAACATTATAAAGAGGTTTTTGCGATTTCTAAATTACTTAACCGTAGAGTAGTTATTTTGGGTGCTTTGGGCAATAGAATATTACCCATAGATAACGAAAATATGAATATTATAGAAGTAATTTCGATGGCAGGAAATTTAGGTATTACCGCCAGAGCAGATAATATTCGTTTGATTAGAGGAGTTGGCACCAAACCACAAATTCAGGTACTCAATCTAACCACGTGGGAAGGACTCAAAGCTGCAAATTTGCGAGTAGAGCCTAATGATATTATTTATATTGAGCCACGAAGACGTATCTACCGCCAAGAAACTCTACAAGATATTGCCTCTGTTTTCAATACAGTAGGAGGTTTGTTTAGTACCGTTGCAACATTAGCCACTTTAGGAATACTAATTTTTAAAAAATAATTTTAGCAAATACACATGAAAGAAAGCACCAGAGCCTCTATTGTAGAAGAAGAAGAAAATGATTTTCTGTCGGATTTTGACCTTGTGAAGTTTTTTTTGGTATTAAAAAGAAGTATTTTCGCAATGATTTTGCTGATGACACTAAGTATAGCTGCTGCTTACATGGTTTTACGTTATACAAAACCTACTTTTGAATCCCAATCACTTATCAAATTAGAACAAAAAGGAACTTCAGCTATTTTACAAGTCGGCGTTTTCAAAGATGACAACACTATTTCGGATTATATAGATGGAGAAATAGAATTTATCCGTTCTAATATTGTTTTGACAGATGTTATCAAAAATTTAGAACTTGAAACAGCTTATTTTTCTAAAGGACGTATCAATGACGAAGAAAAGTTTGGAAATTCTCCCTTCAAAGCTATATATGAAGTTAGAAATCCCAAATTTTATAATAATAAAGTCAATATTACGATTTTAAATGGTTCAAATTTTGAATTAAGTTATCAATTTGGCGACGAAACTTTTAGCGAGGTCTATAGGTTTGGGCAAGTTATTAATCTACCTCATTTTCGTGTAAAAATAACTACTAATCCTTCTATTACCGTTTCTACAGATGGTAAATATCATTTTGTGATGTATAATTTGCCCTATTTGCAAAATTACATGGTGGAGAAACTTGCGATTGGCATTCAAAATTTGAAAGCCAAAACCGTAAGCATTTCTTTTAAAGATGAAAGTAGATACAAAGCAACTGCCATTGTAAACGAGGTAATTCAGGTATATCTCAAAAAAAATGTAGCCTATCGCAACCAAACCAATAAACAAACTTTAGATTATTTGAATCAGCAATTAGATACAACGTATCAACTGATGAATCGTTATGAAAAAGAAATTGAAGATTATAAAAGAGCTAATTTTGTAGTAGATAAGGATTTGCAAAGAAAAACTTTGGATAATATTTTGGAGGGAATCCGTAGCCTGCAAGAAGAAAAATTCAAATTAGATGCCGAGCTAAAAACTTACAAAGAAATTACAAATTTGATGGCATTAGATTCGAGTTATTTTCTTATTGCTACATTAGCTACGCGAGGTTTGATGGACAAGCAAATAGCAGAAAGATTAAATCAATTAGATATTTTAGAAAAAGATAAATTACGGCTCTTGAAAGGGCAGACCGAAAAAACCTTTGCCTATTTACAACGCAAAGAATTACTCGATAAAGCCAAAAATGATTTGTCCCGACTCATTACTTTTAATAGAACAGATATTTACGAAAAAATATATTCCTTAAATCAGGAATTACGCAAACTTGAATCGCAAATTAACGTAGAATCAAGTGGGATAGATTATGAACTTCGGAAGTTGGAGAGATATTATGCAAATTTTGAGGGCAATTATAATATCTTACTCAACAAAATTATAGACATTGGCATTGCTGAAGCCAGCACTGTACCAAATTTTCAGGTGCTTTCGCCTGCTGATGTACCCGAAATTCCAATAGCACCTATCAAATGGAAAATTTATTTGTATGGTGGTATTGTTGGTTTAGTTTTGGCAATAGGTTTGGTATTGATACGTTATTTTATGCAAAATAAAATAGCCAATGTCAAAGAATTAGAAAGAGTTACCATTGCACCTATTTTGGGCGTAGTGCCTAAATATAGCAAAGGAGGCGAAGGAGTTTCCAAATTAGTGGTCAATGAAAGTTTACGGTCTTCGCTTAGTGAGTCTTTGCGGTCTATACGGTCTAATATGGAATTTATTAGCGTAGCCAAAAAACGCCAAGTAATTTCGGTAACTTCGACTATTAGTGGCGAAGGCAAAACTTTTGTAGCCCTAAATCTTGCAGGAATTATTGCCATTTCGGGAGTAAAAGTAGTAATTTTAGATTTAGATTTGCGTAAGCCTAAAATTCACGCAGCTTTTAATAACGAAAATATGATAGGCATTAGTTCTTTGTTGATAGGCAAAAATACTATCGAAGAATGTTTATTACAAGCTCCTATTGCAACACTACAATATATTACTGCTGGACCACAACCACCAAATCCTGCGGAGTTGCTAATGTCGGAGGCTTTTGGTGAACTTATTGCCAAGCTACGAACTATGTATGATGTAATTGTATTAGATACGCCACCTATAGGATTGGTAACAGATGCAATGATAGTAATGAAATTAGTAGATTTACCAATTTATGTAGTAAGGGCAGATTATTCCAAAAAAGTATTTGCTTTTAATATAAATAGATTAATTACTGCGAATAATTTTACAAAACTTTCTGTAATTTTGAACTCGGTTAGTGCAGAAGCATCATACGGTTATGGCTACGGCTATGGTTACGGGTATGGGTACGGCTACGGTGGTGGCTATTACAATGATGAAAATGTTAAAAGAACTTTTGCAGGTACTATAAAATCTTTGTCCAATTGGATAAGCTCAACATTTAGACTCAATAGAAAATGATTTCTAAAGTATTTTCACTTTTTAGGCGGAAGGAAGAATCCTACCAAAAAGCACAGGCAATTACTGTAGATATGCACTCACATTTGCTTCCAGCAATAGATGACGGTGTACAAAGTTATGAACAATCTATCAGTATTATCAAGGAATTTGTAGAGTTAGGATACAAAAAAATTATTACGACTCCACATATTATGGGAGATTTTTATCGCAATACTCCCGAAATAATTTTGGATAGATTAGATAAGTTGAATGATATTATTCGAGAATTGCAACTGCCAATAGAAGTAGAGGCAGCAGCCGAATATTTTCTCGATGAGAGTTTTATGGAAAGACTCCATAAAAAAGAAAAACTACTCTGTTTTGGGGCAAAAAAATATGTCCTATTCGAAACCTCTTTCCTAAATCCTTCGCCATTTATCAGCCAAGCTGTTTTTATGATGCAAACACAAGGATATAAACCTATTTTGGCACATCCAGAAAGGTATGTATATTTGTTTGATAATTTGGAAAAACTTTTTGAACTACACGAAAAAGGTTGCTTATTACAAGTTAATATGACTTCCTTGGTTGGTTATTATTCCAAACCTTCCAAAATAATTGCAGAAAAACTTATAGATACTAAATTAGTTAGCTTTTTAGGCACAGATTGCCACAATGAAAAACATTGTTTGGCAGTAAAAGACACTTTTAAAAATTCCTATTTTAACAAAGCATTAAAATTAGATTTGCTAAATAATACCTTGTTATAACATATTCTAAGAATTAAGCCTACAAATTTTCTGTAATTTGTAGGCTTTTTTGTATGTTTGCAAAGTTTATCAACAACTATTGCATAAAATTGTAAAATTCTCCAACTATTACCAACATATCCTATAAGATTACTAAATATAAATTCTATCCTAAATAATAAAATAGTATGAAATACAAAAGAATACTTCTAAAACTGAGTGGCGAATCTCTTATGGGAGATAAAAAAGCAGGCATTGACCCTAAAAGACTCAATCAATATGCCAAAGAAATCAAACAAATAGCTGCTAAAGGTGTGCAGGTTGCGATTGTAATTGGTGGGGGCAATATTTTTAGGGGAGCCGAAGCCGAAGCTATTGGCATCGAAAGAGTGCAAGGCGACTATATGGGCATGATGGCAACCCTTATCAATGGTATGGCTTTGCAAAGTGCTTTAGAAAATTTAGGAGTTTTTACGAGATTAATGTCAGGAATTGCTATCAATCAAGTATGCGAGCCATTTATTCGCAGACGTGCTATTCGCCATTTAGAAAAAGGGAGAATTGTAATTTTTGGGGCTGGAATTGGTAATCCATACTTTACTACAGATTCTACAGCAAGTTTGCGGGCAATAGAAATTGAAGCAAATGTAGTATTAAAAGGAACAAGAGTAGATGGCGTATATACCGCAGACCCCGAAAAAGACCCCAATGCAGTCCGTTATAGCAATCTTTCTTTCAAAGAAGCTTACGATAAAGGCTTGAATATCATGGATATGACAGCTTTTACTTTGTGCCAAGAAAATAATTTGCCTATTATTGTTTTTGATATGAATCTCGAAGGCAATTTGCAAAAAATTGTGCAAGGCGAAGATGTAGGAACATTAATTGCCGTAGCCGAACAAGCTGTTGTATAAAAAATAGTAGCTAATGCAATTTAGTAGTCCGTAGCTGGAGCTACGGACTACTAAGTTTCGTTAGATAAGTTCATCAAAAGGATTCCAAAGATATTGTTCAAAATTTTGAATTTGGTTATTTTCTATTGTTATGCCTTCCATTTCCAATAATTCTTGCATTTGTGTTGGCGTTTGGAAATGGTGCTTGCCTGTCAACAAACCTTGTCTATTTACTACGCGGTGTGCAGGAATATCAGGGTAACTATGTGCTTGATTCATAGCCCAACCAACCATTCTTGCAGAGCCTTTGCTACCCAAATAGCTGGCTATGATGCCATAACTACAGACTTTTCCAAATGGAATTAAACGGACAAGTGCATAAACTTGCTGAAAAAAATCTTTTTCTTTAGGAGTTTCTTGCATATTTTTTAGACTTTAAAGCCGATTACCAAAATATCGTCCATTTGTTTTCCACCTTTGCCTTTCCAATTTTCGATGGTTGTATCCAATAACTCTTTTTGTGTTTCTGGATTTTCTTGGTGAATTTGTAACAATAATTCTTTGAATTTTTTGGTAGTAAATTTTTTATCATTGCCCCCGCCAAATTGGTCTGCATAGCCATCAGACGAAATAAAAATCGTAGTTTCTTGGCTAATATCAATAGCTTGTTTTTGGAAAATTCTTTCTGTTTCTTTTTGTAAACCACCAATTGGGTGCATATCTCCTTTGGTAGAAATTAGTTCATTGTTTTGAATATAGATTACTGCATTTTTTGCTCCTGCAAATTCTAAAGTCCGTGCTTCTTTGTCTATTACACACATTACCATATCCATACCGTCACGATTTTCGGTTTCATCTTGTTTCAATGCTTTTCGAATAGATTTGTGTAATTCGTTAAGAATTTTGTCGGGTTCTACAATTTGTCGTACCGTAACAATGTCGTTAAGCATATTCAAGGCAATCATGGTCAATAATGCCCCTGGTACGCCGTGTCCTGTACAATCTGCTGCTGTAATTAGTGTTTTTGTTGCTATTACTACTTCAGATATTACTTGAGGCTTGGTGTTTTGTTTTGTTGGCATATAGAAATCATAATCATGCCTTACGGTTGGTTTTGCAATCGTTGGGGCTTCTATAATTTTTTCTACCACTTTTTCTGTTTTTATTTCCGTAAACCAATAATAATCTCCACTCACAATATCACGAGGTTTAAAGAGAATAAAAGATTCTGGAAACAACAACGCAATATCTTCTTCATCGGGCAACATAGCCGTTTGAATACGTTTTGCATAGTTGATACTGCCTGTTATTTTGGTATTTACGTGGGTAATTTGTTCAAAGGCACTTAATAATTGTCCACGTTGCATTTCTATATTATCTCTTTGTGCTGCAAGTTCTTCACTTTGGCGAGTGATGGCAATATTTTGTTCTGCTAATTGGGCGTGGTCTTTTTGTTTTTGCTTAAAACTTTTATAGGCAAAAATGGCAAAACCTGCAATCATTAAGGAGATAGCTAAGATAAAATAACGAAAATATGCCTCATTTTTTAGTTGATTTTCTTGTTCTTTTAGGCGTAATTCTTTGATTTTTTCTTCTTTGTTTAGGTTATCAATTAATAATTGGTGTGTTTTTGCTTCTTTTGCTGCTTTTGTTTCCAAACTATGTAAAGCATCATCTATTTTTTTGAGAGAATCTCCTTTGGCTTTTAGTTCTTGTTCTTTGGCAGTTTTTTCCATTTCCATTTCTTTGGTATGTATTGCCATCAAGTCCATTTTTATTTTAGCAGCCTCCTCTCTTTTATGTAATTCGGCATCTTGCAATCGTTGTTCAAAAGAGGCGTAATATCGAAAATAGTAGATAGATTTTTCGGCATTTCCTCCTTTTTGGTGCATTTGTGCCAATGCCCCATAACAATTTGCCATTAATCTCTCGTCATTTAATTCTTTTGCCAGCGGAAATGCTTGGTCTAAAGTTGCAATAGCATCGGTATAATTTTGCATATTGCCTTGCATTGTGGCAATATTGAGTAGTGACGAAACCATACCTATTTTTTGTTTCATCACCTTACGAATATCAAAGGTATGCCTAAAACTTTCAATAGCTTTGTCATAGACTTGCATATCCGAGTAAATCATTCCAATATTATTATAAAGGAGAGCCAAGCCGTTTTTGTTACCTGTAACTTCGGTTTGTTTGAGAGATTGGCGAAAATGTAGAATTGCATCTTCTGTGTGTCCTTTTTCCCAATAAATATATGCTATTTTGTTTAGGTAACGAGTGGCTTCATTGGCATCACCTAATCCAATAAACCTTTCGGCAGTTTTGCGATATTGCTCAATCGTGAATTTTTCGTTATCACTCAATTCTTCGGTGAGGTGGTCTGAAGCACCACCCGAAGATTTGGGCGAAGTAGGTACTTGTGCATACAAATTTCCCGAATATACATATATATATATAAATGACAGACAAGCAAAGCAAGTCCGCAGAAAATTAACATTCATAAAGATAGTTAGATTATAGAATTTTTAATATTTTGATAGATATTAAAAATTCTATGTAGTAAATTAGTTGTGTTTGTGTGGAAAGTTAGCAATTATTTTTTATATAATTCAATTTTTTTATAAAAACATAAAAAAAACTTCTACCTTATATACAAATAGCTATAAAAGGGAAGAAAATAACCACTTAGAATAGACTAAAAATCGTATTATTTTCAAAATACTTGTAACTTTTTTTGTTTTTGCATAGTTTATGTTGTAAGATTAACAAATAATATATATGCAAATGGCTATCAATTTACCAAATCCCAAACTCTCTATTTCCGAAATACATAATATTAAATTAGAAGTAGATAAATTGAACAAGGAATCTCGGAGAGAAAGGGTTGTAAAACCTGTACTTGCCTACGAAGCTGCCAAAAAGGCAGAAAGTTTAGCATTGCAAATTGCGTATAAAGATGGATATGCCTATAGTATGCTTAATCAAAGTTTTTATTCATTTTATATCTTAGCCGATTTGCCTGCTGCCTACAAAACTTTAGCCATTGCCAAAGAAATTTTTACAGAAACCCAAAATCCTGATGGTTTAGCTTGGTTTTATATTATCGACGGTAGTGCATTTTCGCAACAAGGAGAATATGAAAAAGCATTTACAAGTTTTCGTAAAGGATTAGAACTTGCACAGCACCCTGAAGCAAAAGAAAGTGAACTTTTTGCAACCTATTTGCTCGGAAATTTATACCTCGACCTCAAAGATTATGAGAATGCACTGCCTTTAGTACTCAAAAGTTTTACGCTTGCCGAAGTAGCAAAAGATTCGATGGCAATGGGAAATTCTTTGGTAAGCATTGCCAATATTTATCATGCACAAGGAGAATATGCAAGAGCTATAGAAATTTTGGAACAAAGTATCTTGATGATGCAAAAAGAAAAACAGACAAATACAGAGTCAAGAGCCTTAAATGATTTAGGATTAATATATGAAACATTAGGAAATTATGAAAAAGCTATAGAATTGGTACAAAAAAGTTTAGATTTACGCACACAAATCAACAATAGACAAGGCATTATTACGTCTTACTTAGCATTAGGCAAAATATATGCAAAACAAAAAAACTATGATGCAGCTATTGCAATGTTGCACAAATCTATTACCCTTTCTATTCCTCTCAATGCCAAGCCCAAAATTATGCGGGCTTATCAAGACCTTGCCAATATTTATAAAGAATTGCAACAACCATGGCAAGCATTAGAAAGTTATGAAAAATATATGGAATTTAAGGCAGAAGTAATGGGCGAAGAAACAAGCCTACAGTTACGCAATGCAGCAGCTATTCATGCTGTAGAAGAAGCCCGAAAAGAATCAGAAATTGAGAAATTAAGAAATGTAGAACTAAAAAAAGCATACGAACAAATAGCAAGTCAAAATCAACACATTGTAGATAGCATAAAATATGCAAAAAGAATACAAGAAGCTATTTTAGACCCTATAGACACCATTACCCAAAATTTGGGAGATGCTTTTATTTTTTACCAAGCAAAAGATATTGTTAGTGGCGACTTTTATTGGTATGGCGAAGTAGAACCCGAAGAAGAACCCAATAAAATCTATAAAATAATGATTGTGGCAGATTGCACAGGGCATGGCGTGCCAGGGGCATTTATGACTGTGATGGGAAATGATTTTTTGAATGACATTATCATTAGCCAACAAATCATAAGCCCATCTGCTATTTTACACAAATTAGATGACAAAGTTACGATGACTTTGCAAAAACAGGGCAGAGAAAACACAAGAACCAACGATGGAATGGATATTTCTATTTTGGTAATAGACGAAACCGAACAAAAAGCATATTTTGCAGCTGCAAAACACCCTTTGTATTGGGTAAGTAACGGAGAAATACACGAAATAAAAGGCTCCAAATTTCCAATCGGTAGCAACCAATACAAAACAATCAAAGAATTTGAAACACATAGCTATCCTATTCGCAAAGGAGATACGTTTTATTTGAGTTCGGATGGCTATCAAGACCAATTTGGCGAAGGAAATAAAGGCAAGTTTATGAAACGAAAATTTAGGGAATTTCTACTCGCAATTAGCAATTTACCTATGTCCCAACAACATGATGCCCTGCAAAAAATGATTGTAGAATGGAAAGGCAACCGAACACAGACAGACGATTGGCTGGTAATGGGAATAAAATTCTAAAAATTTGTACCAAAATATAATTTATAGTCCAAAAATAAAAAAATAAATACAAAAATTTTGTTTTATCAAAAGTATTTTTTACTATTGCAAATAAATCTTCAAAGGCTATTATAGCACTTCTTACAGTCTGCAATTGTAGCAAAAGAATTTTCCTTTCTGCAATTTTTGTTCTTACATTTGTATTAATCAAACGTTTTCCTTATTAAAACAAATAATTTTGCTACTACTAAAGTGTAAAGTCTTTAAAAGAATTATAAAATAATCTATATCAATATTTCACATCAAGTTGTGTTGCACAACCCAAACAAACCCCGTTTGAAAACTTTATGTACACCATCGAAGAGCTAAACATTAGACTCATATCCGAACTAAAAATCATTGCTGATGATTTAGGCGTGAAAGGCACTGCAGCCTTATCTAAAAAAGAACTTATTTACAAAATATTAGACCAGCAGGCAATATTGCCAGAATCACAACTTCCCAAAAAGGCTGCATTAAGCACTCCAAAACCACCAGTGGAAGAAGCCAAAATACCAAATAAAGAACACAAAGAAATAAAAGAACACAAAGAGATAAAAGAACACAAAGAACACAAAGAAACACCAAAAGATTTGAAAGAATTACACGACAAAAAACGCACACGCATTAAACGTGAAAATGTAAAAGAAACCACAGAAGACCTTAACCCATTTGATAATATTCCTGATGAGCAGATTACTTTTCAAGAGGCAGAATTAGAAATTCCTATAGTAACAGCTTTACCTATCGAAAAAAATATTGAACCCAATATTTTTAATGATAATCAAATGCTCGAAGAAACTATTTCTAAAGAACAAGTAGCTTTGCAAGACAAAGAAATCAATAACCCTAAAAATCAACACAATAACCAATACAACCAAAAATTACAACAAAATAATGCCCCAAATCAAAAAAGATATAATCAACGTGAGTTTGATGGCGTAATTGTAAATGAAGGAGTATTAGAAATTATGACTGATGGGTATGGTTTTTTACGTTCTCCAGATTATAATTATTTGGCAAGTCCTGATGATATTTATGTGTCCCCTTCCCAAATCAAATTATTTGGTTTGAAAACAGGAGATACCGTAAGAGGGCAGATTCGTCCACCAAAAGAAGGCGAAAAATATTTTGCATTGCTACGCGTAGAAACTGTAAATGGAAAAACGACAGACGAAATCAGAGATAGAGTACCTTTCGAATATCTTACGCCTTTGTTTCCCGAAGAAAAATTAAAATTGACATGGCGACCAAGTGAATATTCTACCCGTATTCTCGACTTATTTGCACCGATTGGAAAAGGGCAAAGAGGTATGATTGTGGCACAACCTAAAACAGGAAAAACTACCCTACTCAAAGAAATTGCGAATGCAATAGCACATAATCACCCCGAAGTATATCTAATTGTATTGTTAATAGATGAAAGACCAGAGGAAGTTACGGATATGGCACGCAATGTAAAAGCCGAAGTAGTGGCTTCGACCTTTGACGAACAAGCTGAAAAGCACGTAAAAGTAGCAAGTATTGTGTTGGAAAAAGCAAAAAGATTGGTAGAATGTGGGCATGATGTGGTAATTCTTTTGGATTCTATTACCAGACTTGCACGTGCATATAATACTGTAGTGCCTTCGTCGGGCAAAATTTTGTCGGGTGGGGTAGATGCAAATGCTTTGCATAAACCAAAACGGTTTTTTGGAGCTGCAAGAAATGTAGAAAATGGAGGCTCACTTACCATTATTGCAACAGCTTTGATAGAAACAGGTTCTAAAATGGACGAGGTAATTTTCGAAGAATTTAAAGGTACAGGAAATATGGAATTGCAACTTGACCGCAAATTATCTAATCGAAGAGTATATCCTGCTATTGATATTCCTGCGTCAGGCACAAGAAAAGAAGATTTGTTGTTGGACAAAGACACTTTGCAAAAAATATGGATACTTCGCAAATACATGTCGGATATGAACTCGCAAGAAGCAATAGAATTTTTGCTAACAAATATGAAAGGAACAAAAACAAATGATGAGTTTTTAATGGCAATGAAAAACTAAATGACTATAAATTTTCTGTTGCAGATGTATATGTTTGGAAAACACAAAATTTAAGTCGGCAAGTTTATAGAAAAACAAACTTTCCAAGTTGCAAAGACTTGGAAAGTTTATTTCACTCAACCATTAAAATCATCACACAATACATATTACTATGTTTTTACTAAATTACTTAGCCAAAACTTTTTTCTCTAATCGGTTACATAGTATTGATTTTTTCTGTGCAAAACCTCACCAAGTACAAGAACAAACTTTCCATTATTTGCTACAGAGTGCCAAAGATACCGAATTTGGTAGAAAATATAATTTTGCAAATAGCAGAAATCCGTTACAGTTTAGCCAAAATGTGCCGTTATCTACCTACGAAGATTTGCATAGCTATATAGAAAGAATGATGCAAGGAGAACAAAATATTTTGTGGGCATCTCCAATTACCAAATTTGCCAAATCTTCGGGAACTACGAATGCACGTAGCAAGTTTATTCCTGTTTCGAGTGAATCTTTGCAAAATTGTAACTTCAGAGGTGGCAAAGATATGATAGCATTATATTTGCAAAATTATCCAAATAGTAAGGTATTGACAGGAAAAAGTTTGTCGATTGGTGGAAGTTTGCAGACAAATCATTTGAATGCCCAAACTTATTATGGAGATATTTCGGCGGTAATGATGAAAAATTTGCCTTTTTGGGCAGAATATTTGCGTAGCCCAAGCCTCAAAACTGCTTTAATGGACAAATGGGAGGCGAAAATAGAAGCTATTATCCAAGAAACTTTGCAACAACGCATTACAAGTATGGCAGGCGTACCAACATGGACATTGGTATTGTTACAAAGAATTATAGAGCAAACAGGTAAAAAAAATATTACAGAAGTTTGGGAAAATTTGGAAGTGTTTTTTCATGGGGCAGTGGCTTTTACACCCTATAGACAACTTTTCAAACAAATAATTCCATCAACTTCGATGAATTATATGGAAATCTATAATGCTTCGGAAGGTTTTTTTGCGTTGCAAGACCAACGAAATTCTGAAGAAATGCTATTAATGTTAGATTATGGCGTATATTATGAGTTTATTCCAATAGAAAATATCGAAGACGAAAATCCTAAAACAATTACTTTAGATGAAGTGGTAGTAGGTAAAAATTATGCAATGATTATTTCTACAAATGCAGGTTTATGGCGGTATAAAATTGGAGATACCATAAAATTTACGAATACAAACCCATATAGAATAAAAATTTCGGGACGTACCAAACATTTTATCAATGCTTTTGGCGAGGAGCTAATGGTGGAAAATGCCGAAGTTGCCCTTACCAAAGCCTGCGAAATGACACAAGCAAGTCTGCGAAATTTTACCGCAGCACCAATTTATTTGAGTTCGACACAAAATGGAACTTACCAACAAGGTGGGCATGAATGGATAGTAGAATTTGAACAAAATCCTACAGATATTGGTTTATTTACCAAAATTTTAGATGAAACTTTGCGACAAGTCAATTCAGATTATGATGCAAAACGACATTTAGATATTGCTCTTGTTGCACCAAAAGTGCATATTGCACCTCAAGGCACGTTTTATGCGTGGCTAAAGATGAAAAATAAACTCGGAGGGCAACACAAAGTGCCAAGATTGGCAAATAATAGAGAATATATAGACGAAATTTTGCAATTATTGTAGATTGGTAATAGATATGAAATAGTATGTATGAAATATGAAACAGTTACATTTTAAATTTCTATAAATTTGCTTTTCCAATCCATCAAATATAACGTATGCAGAATACCACAGTAGTTTTTTTAGCTTTTAGACTGTTTATGGTCTTTGCTTTTGGTCTTTTATTATTGGCTTGTGAAGCCGAAGAGCCGAGCTATGTTCCCAAACAACGTGCCTATCCACGTATCAATTTGCCAACAGCAAATTACCAAACTACTCCAGATTCGTTGCCCTATTTTTTTGAATATTCGAGCTATGCAAAACTATTAAATGACAGTTCGGTAGTGAGCAAAAGATATTGGTTTGAAATGTATTATCCTGATTTTCAAGCCAATATAGATATTTCTTATTACCCAATTAGCAATAAAAAAGAGAAATTTGAAGATTTTATCAATGATTCGCATACTTTAGCCATCAAGCATAAGTTTAAGGCGTATGCCATTGATGAAATTTCTTTCAAAACCCCTAAAGGTTATTCTGCTATTTTATTTGAGTTGCAGGGAGATGTTCCAAGCCAATTACAATTTTATGTAACAGATTCGACAAAGAATTTTTTGCGGGCTTCCTTATATTTTCCCACTTCTACCCAAAATGATTCTTTGGCACCTGTTATCCATTTTATTAAACGAGATATGATGCACATTTTGCAAACTGTGGAATGGAAAAATAAGTAATTTGCTATAGCTTTTAGGGCAATATTTTGGCTATATTTTAGAGTTGAATACCAATAATACTAATATCGTCCATTTGCTTATATTTTTTGCCGAGCCAAGTAGTTAATGTATTTTCTAAAGTAATTGCTTGTTCGGTAATTTCTTGAAATTGTATGGTTTCTAATAAAGCTTTGAAAGATTTGCTGGAAAACCTTTTGTGTGATTCTCCGCCAAATTGGTCTATATAACCATCAGTAGCCAAATAAATGCTGTGTATAGTTGCTAAATCTATGCGATATAAGGTAAATATTTGGGTATTCTCCTGCCAAACTCCGCCTAAAGTTTTTTTGTCGCCTTTGATAATTTGTAATTCCTGCTTATGGTTGGTATAAAACAAAGACTGTGTAGCACCTGCAAATAATAATTGTTGATTTAGGGTATCAAAATAGCAAATACTCAAATCCAATCCATCATTATTTTCGGTTTCTTCTGGTCTTAATATTATTCGTAATTCTTTGTGTAGTTCAGACAAAATCAAATCAGGGCTATAGATATTTTTTTCGTAAATAATTTGGTCGAGCAATGAGCAGGAAATAAGACTCATAAATGCCCCTGCAACACTATGCCCTGTGCAATCTCCTACAGCTACCAATTTGTGTAGTACATTGTCCAAAGTATTTTCGGTAGCCCAATAAAAATCCCCACTTACAATTTCTTTTGGCTTAAAAAATATAAAATTTTTGGGAAATAGTTGCGTAAAATTTTCTGTGGAGATAAATACAGCATCTTGTATTTTTTTTGCGTATTGAATACTTGCTATAATTTGCTCTGTTTTTTTATGTGTTTCTATAATTAATGTAGATACAGCTTGGTTTTTTTCTTGTAAATCTTTTTTTTGTTTTGCCAACAAAATATTTTGTTTTCTACTAATTATATTATTTCTTAAAACAAATAACAACAATACTAATAGAACTATTGCAACGGCTATACTTCCATAGACAATAATTTTATTTCGTTTGGCAGAAGTTTCTAATACATGCATTTGTGCAAGTTCTTCCTCGTTTTCATATCTATAGGTTAAACTACTTACTAAAACAGCTTTTTCTTCGTTATAAATTTCTTGATTATATTGATAAAATAAATTTTGATAATATAAGGCACTATCATATTCTTGTTGTGCATAATATACTTCGGATAAATTTTTATAGGCATCTTTGATATGTACTTTCACCGTTGTTTTTTTGGTAAACTCTATAGCTTTTAAGGCACAGTATTTTGCCCTTATTAAATCTCCTCTTTTTGCATAAATAACAGCCAATGTATTAAAACAAACTAATAAACTTTTATCACTATGATTTCTTGTAGCAATTTGTTTTGCTTTTTCCAAATAGGATAATGCCTCTTCATCTTTGTTTTGTTTTTCAAAAATACGCCCTAAAACAATGTAACCTACGCTAATACTTACCGAATCCTTTAATAAAAGACGAATTGCAATAGATTTTTTGATATACGCTTGTGCTTTATAATAATCTTGCAACATCATCGAAGATTCGGCAGCTTGTAAGGTGGCATAGGTCATACCTAAAGAATCTTGTATAGAGGCAAATATTTTGTAGGCTTTGTTGGCATATTCAATGGCTTGTTTATAGTCTGCCAAACGAAAATTTACATTTGCAATATTGTTATGGGCATAACCGTACTCCCGTTGATTTTGGTATGCTTTTGCCATTTTTAAATTTTGAAACGCATAATTTAAAGATTCTGGATATTTTGCCAAAAGCTCACTAAAAACAGCAGCTTGGTTATATAATTTAGGAATTAAATAAGTATAACCTAATTTTTTGGCAATTTCTATAGCTTGTGTATTTAGTTGAATAGACTTTTCGGTATTTTTGGCTCTGTATTTCCAAGCCAATTCGCCTAAAAGTTTTATCTTGTTTGTGTCTTGTGGCATTGTATAGGCAACTTTTTCCAAACTGTCCAAATTATATTTTTTTTGGGCAAAGGTGGAAGTTCCAAGCAGAAAATAAAAAAGTAAGATGTAATATTTTTTCAATGGAGATACAATAAATGAAAAAAAATTAATATTTCCCACTATATAAAAAGGGAAAAAACATAGTTAATGGCATAGAAAGAGAGTATATGTTAATAAAATTAGCTTTTAAAAATAATAGTGCAATATATAAAACCTTTGGAAATACACAAGTAAAAAATAAAAAAACTTAGCATTGTTTAGATAAAATCGGCAAGCATTACGTTTTTATTAGTTTCCTTAGTTATTACTAAATAATGCGTTTTTATTTTGTATTTTTTGCAAGTAATTTCAAAGTATCTTTTAACTTTGTACCGCAAATAAGTAACACAGTTTCTAACCTTTAATAAATCTTATTTGCTATGGCTTTATTTGCTGAAAAATTTTTGTACGAAGCACTAACTTATGATGATGTTTTGCTCGTACCTGCCTACTCCGAAGTTTTACCACGAGAAACCAACACGCAAACTTTTTTGACCAAAAATATTCGCCTCAATATTCCTATTGTATCGGCTGCTATGGATACTGTAACAGAGGCTGACTTGGCTATTTCGATGGCACACGAAGGAGGTTTGGGGTTTATTCACAAAAATATGACCATTGCCGAACAAGCTGCACAAGTGCGAAAGGTAAAAAGGTCGGAAAGTGGTATGATTATAGACCCTGTTACGGTACTTGCTACTGCTACGTTGCGAGAGGTAAATCTAATTATGCGAGAGTATAAAATTGGTGGAATTCCTGTGGTAGATGCAGATGGAATT
The DNA here is from genome assembly GCA_044348925.1 of Bernardetiaceae bacterium. Classification (GTDB taxonomy): domain Bacteria; phylum Bacteroidota; class Bacteroidia; order Cytophagales; family Thermoflexibacteraceae; genus JAAFKA01. The sequence continues at coordinate 1,450 of JBIKRY010000038.1, read as the reverse complement.
TTGGTGGGCATTATCACCAATCGGGATATGCGTTTCCAAAAAAATATGTCCCAAACCGTACAAGAAATTATGACCAAAGAAAACTTAATTACCGCAAAAGAAGGATTGAGTTTGGAAGAAGCAGAAGAAATATTACAACAATACCGCATCGAAAAATTGCCTATCATTAGCAAAGACAACAAATTGGTTGGCTTGATTACCTACAAAGATATTCTCAAAAAACGCAACAAACCCAATGCTTGTAAAGATAAATTTGGACGTTTGCGAGTTGGTGCTGCTGTTGGCGTAACTGCCGAACTTATGGAAAGAGTCGATGCATTAAAAAATGCAGGTGTAGATGTCATCAGCATAGATACTGCTCATGGACATTCCAAAGGTGTAATAGAGGCACTCAAAAAAGTAAAAGCAAAATATCCCGATTTAGATGTAATTTGTGGCAATGTGGCTACAGGCGAAGGTGCAAAAGCATTAGCAGATGCAGGTGCAGATGCCGTAAAAGTAGGTGTCGGACCTGGTAGTATTTGTACAACACGGATTATAGCAGGGGTAGGTTTGCCACAACTTTCTGCGGTTTATGAAGCAGCCAAAGCATTAGCAGGTACGGGTGTGCCTGTCATTGCAGATGGTGGTATTCGTTTTTCGGGAGATTTGGTCAAAGCCATTGCAGGTGGTGCAAGTACCATTATGATAGGCTCATTGTTGGCAGGTACAGACGAAGCCCCTGGGGAGATGATATTGTTGGAAGGTCGCAAATTTAAAACCTATAGAGGTATGGGTTCGTTGGAGGCAATGGAAGATGGTTCGAAAGACCGTTATTTTCAAGATGCCGAAGATGATATTAAAAAACTTGTGCCTGAAGGTATTGTGGGTAGAGTGCCTTATAAAGGTTGGGCAAGTGAAGTAATTTATCAGTTGGTTGGTGGATTGCGAGCAGGAATGGGCTATTGTGGTGCAGCAAATATCGAGGATTTGAAAGCTGCCAAATTTGTGAAAATTACCGCAGCAGGTTTCAAAGAAAGCCACCCACATGATGTAGTAGTAACAAGAGAAGCACCAAACTATAATATTAGATAAAAAACACATTAAATAGTGTAGCTTGCGTAGCAACCGTATATTCGCCTTCAGGCGAATAAAATTGGTACATACAAATTATAGGTATTCGACAGGAAAAATGCCTACGAACTTTCCTATATGTACCTTTGCATCACACCGTATATTCGCCTAAAGGCGAATATACGGTTGCTACGCAAGTTATTGCTATATTTTGATGTGGAAAACCTACTTACAAAACATAATCTATGCAAATAACAAATAGTTTTTTGTAGCTTTGCAAATTATATATTCGAAAAATTATGATACAGATGTCTGAACAAAAACGCAAAATATTGCTATTAGCCTTTTTAGGCTTTAGTATTCTATCTACTTCGCTGATAGTGTATTTTTATCAAAT
>JBIKRY010000037.1:0-21848 GCA_044348925.1 Bernardetiaceae bacterium | reverse complement strand
TTCTACCTCAATTCCCAAAATATCACGCACAAAAGACTTAAAGACTGTTTTGTCTGTAAAGGCTTTTTTAAAGATGATTTCATTATCCAAATTAGCAAGCATAGGTATTGTGTTAAATTAGTTCCTTAAATTATTTCCTACAAATATACCATAAAAAAGGTAAATATAAGGATAGTTTTTGCTTTTTTATCCAAAAATATCCTATTTTTAGCAGTAATGTTTACTTATTTTGATGCGGAAAACTTTGCACCCTAAAGAGTAGGGTATATTTTCAAGTTACATTCCTGCATAAAAATCTAAAAATTCCCATAATCTACTTGTAAACAAGTCAAATACAATTCTTTTCGCCACATTTCTACTACTTGGTCTCTGTCATCAACCACAAAATCTACAAAATATTTGTTGGCAATATGTTGATAAAAAAGTTCTTTTTTCACAATACTATCTTTTCTACTATCTTTTTCGGCACGCATAAATAGTTGAAAATCAGTAATTTGCCAATCAAAGTGTCGGCACAACCAAGCAATAGTTTGTGGACGGCAAATAGAATCTCTACCCGAAAAAAAGATAATTTGATAGCCTACTTGTTTTAGAGATTTTACCAAACGGATTACATTTTTTTTGGGCGTATCCTCCCCTACCCGCAACCAATCAAAAGCAATTCGCCTGCCTTTGTCTGCTACAGTTCCATCAATATCTACCAAAACACATTTTGGCAAATTTTCATCATAGCTAATAGGTTCAGAAATAGATACTTGTTCTTTGGAATTTTTAGGAATGATAATTTGATTAAAATCAAATTGTTTACGCAAGATACCAAGTTTTTCGGCTTGTTTTCGTATAAACTCCTCCCCTACTACGTCTTTTCTTTGCATATCCCTCGCAATACACACTTCTATTGGCGTATCTATGTACTTAAAACGAATTTCTACAGCATATTTTCCTACTGTTTTAATAATTTCATTAAGGTACGAAAGTTTCAAATGTGTATTGTCAATCACAAGATTCCATTTTTTTTGTAAAGCAGTCAAAATAGCATTTTCGTGCAAATTTTGCACTATAGCTTCTATTTTTTGTTTATATTCGTTGTCTTGTTTCCAATATTCATTCAAAGACATTGGCAAAATACTTTTGCGTATTTCATCTCTATTGATTCGCAAATAGCTCGGATTTTCTCTACAAAACTGTGTAGCAAAAGTAGATTTTCCACTGCCACTGATACCAATAATTACTAAAACTTGTTGCATATTTTTTGTTTAAAATGTTATAAAATAAAGTATTCATGTAGGTTGCGTAGCAACTTATGTTATTTACACGAAAAAGTATTAGAGATTATGAATAATTTTTTGCTATAAATAAATTTAGAAAGATTACATCTTTCTAAATTTATTTATAAACTCTATTCTAAAACACATTCTCAAACAAACACATTCCCTCCAAAATAATCATAGGAGATTTGAACTCAAAACTTCCGCCTTGTTGTTGCACCGCAGCAGCAGCAATATATTCGGGGTGCGTGGCTACATAATTGTTGAGCAACAAAGACAAAGCAGCAGCCATATCTTTCATAGGTTTTGAAGAAGGTAACAGTTGGTATTTGTCGCAAAAATTGCTGTAAATAGAAATAAATTTGCCGAGTTCCTCAAACTTAATTGGTGTACGAAAATCTCCGTTGAAAGAAGCCAAATGTTGAGGCAAAATTTCGTTTAACGAAGTCAAAACTTGCCCATTAAAAGTGTAGCCATTTTCACCAATGACTTCAGGAATATGGTCTGTTTTCTCGATACCAAAGTCTTGAGCAGAACACAAGCCTAAAGCAACTTCTGATTTGTGGTAAGTTTGTGAGCTATTTATAGTTGGTGCAATGCGGACTGTAGCAGCTTTTTCGCCCAAACCAGCCTTAAAACACTCTTGATAAAACTGCAAACCTGTTGCTTGCATTACCGCAGGCAACCAATCAAAAATACGTCCTCCTTTGCCATAAAAACCTTGTTGCACTGTGGTAACTTCGGGATGTTGTTCCAAAACTTTAGCCGTTAATTGCCCACTATAAAATAGCAAAAGCCCTGAAATATACGCAGTTATCGCAAAAACTTCTTTGTTATTCATCTGATAAAACTCATTATAAAACATTTTTAATTGTTCTTCATTTAGTCTGTCAAACAAAACATTAAGATAAAAAGACGACAATTCGGGCTTTTCGGTCATCTTTTCTATGCCATACAAAAAGCCTACTTCGTCTTTAAATTTGTCTGCAAATTGCTTAATTCCGTCTTGAATTTTGCGTGATTTTTTTACTGCTTCAGGTAATTTTCCTGCCGCCGCCAAAACCGAACTTTGTTTTATCATTTTGGTTTTGTAACTGCCGTCTGCCTCTTTCACTTTCAAAACCATCAAAATATCTGTGGTACTTCCGCCTACGTCATAGCCAATAAACAGCGTATCTGTTGCAGGTGCCATTCCACCCAAACGACTCAAAGCAAATCTACAAACAGCCTCACTTTCTGTTAAAGCAGCTTGCGAACCACCAAAACTATTGACTTGTGCCACCGCAACAGGTGCGTAATTGTGCTTAATGGCTTGTGTTTTTGCAACTTCTTGCCACAAAATTTGGTAATTTATTTGCAAATATTCACTCATTGCCGATGGATATGCCCACAATAAACTTTCGGGATAGGCTTGTTGCGTGGCAAAAAGTTCGGCATTGACCATGAGCCACAAAGTTTTTAGCAAGGCTTTTTTATAATCGTTTTCTTTTTGAATATGCGACCATTTCATATTATACTTAATTTCGGCTGCCATATTACTACCCAATTTTACGGAATAAGTCGTAGAGGTTGCAGGCGTATCGACAGGAATATTTGGCTCAAAAACAGGGAAACCGCCACTAATTGCGTTGCTAATTTCGATAGTTGGATTTTTCAAACGTCTTTCGTCATGAATTAAAATCATAGATTTCAATTGTCCCACTCTTTCCTCATTTGGAAAAAAGAACAGTTCGTGAGGCTCTGCGGGACGTTTTCGAGTTTTGTCTTCTACATCATTGCCCAAAAACAACCGTCTGCGATTTTTCAAGGCAACTAATTGTGGCAATTCCATAGGCTTGGCAAAACTGATACAAGTATTGTTACTACCAAAATCAAAACCTACTTTTACAGGTTGTAAATTACTAATTTGCAAACGACTTAATCCGTGTTTGTCGGCAAGTTTAGTGTCTTTTGCTACAAAATAACCCGCAGTTTTGTCTTGCAAACCCGAACTTACCAAACGCAATTCGATACCTTTGAAGGGATAAGCTGCCCCAAAAATTTCATATTTTAAAGTTGTTACGCCTAATTTATCGTAATTGTATTCGACCAAACGAGTTGGTTTTTTGAAATTTTCTATGTTTGCAGTTTCGTCTGTTGCATAGATTAACTTCGTTTCTACAGTATTTCCCTTTTCCACTTCTTGCGTCAATAATTTGAAATTGTAATCTGCCAATAGCGGAAAAACTTTGACTGCATCAGAGGTATTATGAGGTAATTCGGAATAGAGGTAATAAGATTGCCAATTTTCAGACACAAAATCAGGAAAAGTTATTACTTTTTTGCCTTGAATAATGTAATCTAAATGGCGAGGCGTAGCATAAATTGCCTCGATAGTAACATTATTTTGCCCATGGTCAACCTCCAGACTTAGCGTAACTTTGACTTGTTTTTTGTCTTGTTCATAAATTGCCGACAAACGATTTCTATAATTGGTGTCATTTTCTTTGCCAAGTAATAAATGTAAAGTATCCTCAAAATGCAAAACCCCTGTCGAACTCAAAGGCAAAGCATAATACATTCGTCCTTGTTCCGAACTTGCCTCCAACAAATGCACCGCACAACGATTAGGATTTTCATCGGCTGCAAACCTAATTTCTACTAAATTTGTGTCTGTCGAGGGCAATAAAAGTTCATTCAAATTGACTTCTGTAGCTCTTTCGTCTTCTTTTTTGGTGTAAAAACGACCTTGATAGCCATATATTTTGGTTTGAATGTTAAGTAATTTGTCAAATGGTTTGGTAAATTTGTCGATGCTATCCACCAAACCACTTTCATTGAGTTGAATGTTTTTTTGTTGGGCAAAACTGCGAATTTCTTTTTCCCAATTTGCCATAAAATTTTTTACCAAACTCAAATCGTGTTTTCGTTTGTTTCGCAAGTCCAAACTTTCGGCAAAAGGCGTAATTTTTTCCTTGATATGCTGCACATACACAAAGAGTTTTTGCATATTTTCTGCATCAAGATAAGGCAATGGATTAGCAAAACGACCATTTCTATAAAACTGTGCCACCGATTTATTGGGTTTTATGGCATAACTTGGTGCAGCAAAAAACAGAGAATATGGCGAAGTTGCTCCAATAACTACATCTTGGTACTTGATAACTTGAATAAATGGCGGTGTATGTGGATTTTTTTCGTACTCCTCTTTGTCGCACCATAAATATCTATTTTCGAAAAGCATATCACCCAAACCACCACGAAACTCAAATATATTACGATTTCGGTCTTCGTGTGTGAGCATAATTTTTTCGACACTTATCGGTGTTTTGTCCAGCACCATACAAGCCAAAAGTCCTTTCCATTCGTCTTGCAAACTTTTGTAAAACGACATCAGCCCTTTGGGTTCTTCGCCTCGACTACTATCAGGCATATATTCGATGGCATATTTGAAAATCATAGCCCTTGCCCAAGGCGTAGGAATTCCCGAAATAACGTGGTTTAATTCCTGTTCAAAAGCATTAGTATCTATGTTTGGTGTGGCAATATCTTTGATAAAATTCTGCACATTTTGCATTTCGTTCCACGTTGCCGATACGCCTTCGGCATAGCCATTATGGGTGTTGATGATGAGGGGTTTGTTCATTGCAAATTTCGTTTTTTTATTTATAGCAAGGTAACAGTTTTTTAAATGATAGCAATAAAAAAATTATGTTTTTAATGTACTTTCCATAACTTTGAATCTGTTATCAAGTTGTTGCAAAATTGTATTCATTCCCATTAACATCAATTTCATTTCATCATTAGTTGCTGTTGCAGAAACATTAAAAGTATTTTGCCCTACTCCTGTATTATCGTGAAAGTTGCTAAAAACAAATGTATTATTTTCTTCACTTATCAACTTTTCTGTTGGAACTTCAAACACTCTTGCCAAATCTTCTATTCTGGAAATAGAAATATCTACTTCGCCTCTTTCTATTTTGGAGTAAGCAGTAGAAGACATTTTTAGCATTGATGCAATATTTTCTTGGGTTAAATTTTTTTCTTTGCGTAAAGAACGTAATTTATTACCTAATTTTTCGGTAAGTTTCATAGTATTATAAGTTATAGTTCATAAATTATAAGTTTAACAACATATTTTGTAAGTGCAAGTTTAACGAATGTATTACTATTTTACCTAATTTGCAACGTAAATTTTAATCAAAACTTATAAACAAAAAATTATTATGCTTAAATTACGTAAATTTATTGCTGTTTCTATGCTATCTTTGGCATTAATTTTAACTGTTGCACAACAAAGCTATGCTTGGCGTTGGTTTGGTAGAGAAACGGTAAACATCGTATCTCAACCCGAAAGCCCTGATTGTTTAAGTATTACTACATACTATACTACATATTTTTTTGGTATTGATGTTGGAAGTGGCTCTGAAACTGAAACTGTTTGTAACTAATTAATATTTATTACCAAAAAGTATACATCTTTTTGGTAATAAAGAAAGTACCTTTAAAATACAAAAATACATTTAAGTTAATATATGCAGAAAATACAACTTTTATTTGTTTTATCTTTTTTATTAAACATTCATCATAGCATTTTTGCTCAAACAATAATCAGTACTAAAATAATTGATGCAATAACCAAAAAAAATATACCTTACACGAGTATATTTATCACAAATATCAAAATTGGTTCTTATGCTAATGATAAAGGCATAATTAAATTTAATATTACACAAGATGTAAATCAAGATAGTGCTATTTTTTCAGCTGTTGGTTATAAAAACTTCAAAGTAATCATTAATCAATTACCCCAAATTATAGAATTAGAACAAGATGTTTTACAAATTCAAGAAGTTATAGTTTTGAATAATTATACAGAAAGATTTATTAAACAAGACTTTGGAAATTTTAGCGGAAAGAGATTTGGTACTCATTTAATGCCTGTTGGCAGTCAATTAGTCGTTTATGTAGAAAATTCAGAAAAAAGGTTGGGTTATTTGGAACAATTACATTTTGTTTTCAGTAAACATATAAGAAAAGGTCAAGAAAGACATAGTTCCAAAATCCGTATAAGAGTATATGATATTGACAAATATACACAAAAACCACATCAAGATTTATTGGCAGAACCTGTTATTGTAGAAATTTCTCCTCGTCAAAAACAACTTAAAATTGATATTTCTAAATATGTTATTCCTTTTGGTAAAGAAGGTGTATTTGTGGGGATAGAAATTTTAGGTAATCTCGATGAAAATCGAAACCTTATTCCTTATAAATATCAAGAATTTGCACAACCCTATCCTGCAAGTATCAAAGAAAGTGAAATTAATAGTACAGCTTGGTTTTCGTTTCGTGGAAATGAGTGGTACAAAAATAAGGGAGCCAATAGTATAATGTTTGGTTTAACAGCTCGTTTTTATGAAGATGATTAAATCTTTGATAAAATTCTGCACATTTTGCATTTCGTTCCACGTTGCCGATACGCCTTCGGCATAGCCATTATGGGTGTTGATTATCAGGGGTTTGTTCATTGTTTTTCTATTTTGTAGCAAGATAGAAAATTTATGAAAAAACAAGGAAAATATTTAAGGGAATATGAAACTTTGTTATAATTTTTATTTCCAAAATTTATGAAAATAATTACAACTATTATCCTAAATATTTTACTTATTTCCTGCACAACTTACCAAACTCCACAAGGTAAAACAAAAATATTAACATTCCCACACAAAGACAATTACAGTTTATCTTATAAAAACACACAAAATATACGTGAAATTGACAATCTTTTACTTGATAGTTGTATAAAAAATAATAACTTAACTATTATTTTTGTTTGGTATCCACTATGTGGAAGTTTATATCAAGATGTAATAAAAGTGGCAAAAGAGTTAAAAACTATTGAGCATAAATTTCCAAATCAAGTTACAAATTTATTCATAGCTTCGTCTTATCACACGGAAGCAATAATACATTTTGCAAAAGAAATAAATCACAAGAAAGTTAGCTTTATTATGAAAAATAAAAATTACGGAAAATTTGTATTAAAAAAAACAATAAAATTTAATGTAAGTATTTGTAATAATTGTGATAAAGTTTATAAAGGCGATACTATGGAGTTTGCTGTTTTTATCCTTAATCGGAATAAAGAAACTTTGTATGCAACTTCATTAGAGGATTTTAATAGTGAAATTGTGAGTAAAATAATAAACCCCTGAAAATTTTGATTATCAGGGGTTTGTTCATTGTTTTTCTATTTTGTAGCAAGATAGAAAATTTATGAAAAACAACAAATTACTTTGTAAAATTTGATAATTGTAAATCTTCTTGCTATTTTCGTAACAAACAAACTATAAATTACAAAAATGCAAGACATTCGTTGGCAACAAAGGTTTAGTAATTTTCGCAGAGCATTAACACAATTAGAAAAAGCAGTGCAATTATTTGAGCAAAGACCACTTTCTGAACTCGAAATGCAAGGACTTATTCAAGGTTTTGAATATACCTACGAATTGGCTTGGAATGTACTGAAAGATTATTTAAAAATGCAAGGTTTTCAACAAATTCTGGGACCAAGAGATGCTATTATGGAGGCATTTAGATTAGGACTTCTTGCTAATGGAGAGGCATGGATGATGATGTTTAGGGATAGAAATAAGACTTCGCATACTTATAACGAAAATACTGCCCATCAGGTAGTAGAGGCTATTGTATCCATTTATTGGAATTTATTTAAAGACTTAGAAACTGTTTTATTGGCACAAATAAATCCTAATCCACCTTTGTTATGATGTATGGTTTAAAAAACGAAACTTTTGAGCAAATTAAAGCTACTTTTCGCCAATTTCCCCAAATAAAAAAAGCCATTTTGTACGGTTCAAGAGCAAAAGGTACTTTTCACAATGGTTCCGATATTGATATTACTTTAAAAGGAGATAATTTAGATTTGCAACTACTTGCTAAAATTGGTCTTGCCTTAGACGACCTTTTTTTGCCTTATACTTTTGACCTTAGTATTTTGCAACATATTGATAATCAAGACTTGTTAAATCATATTGAAAGAGTTGGGGTTGTAATAAATGAGTGATTTGTGGTTTGGTTTAAGAATAGTTCAGAAAAAACGCAAACGTAATAGGTTGGTACTCAAAACTTTATATATTCGCAGTACAAAAAAATTTCCTAACTTATCGTTAAGAAACTTTTGAGAAATGCAATTAATTATACAATTTCTTACAAAGTTACAGATTTGGGAAAAAATCATAAATTTTACTTCTGTGTAATACTCGTAAAATGCGTATAGTTTCCTCCTCTACAATAATTTCTACGCCTACACGATAATCACCAATACGAAAACGATAGTAATTTGTATGACCTTCCAATTTTTTGATATGGTTTATTGCAAAAACCTCTTGTGTTGTATTTAAAGCAGGAATTTCCTCAAAGCAAAACTCACGAAGACATTGATAATAAGGTGTGCTTTTCAGATTTTTAAGGTCTTTGATAAATTTATCGGCATAAACTACGTTAATCATTGTCGTCCAAAAGTTTTAAAGCTGCTTGTTTGTCATAAAAAGGTTCACTTTGAGTTTCGAGCATTGCCATTGCTAAGGCTTTGTCTTCAAGCAAATCGAGCAACTGTTGATAAACTTGATAAGGCAAAACAACAAAATTAATTTCTCCCTGCGGATTATAAATAAATTGTTCTTGGTTATTGAGGAGGCTTTGAGCAAACATAGCAGTTTTATTTTTATACAAAGATAGCAACTATTACGGAAAAATTAGCTTTTTTGTTCTATAATTTTATTGGTTTTCTATTTTGTAACAAGATAGAAAATTTATGAAAAAAGGCAAAAAAATAGGTAATTTTTGAAAAATATGTAAATGATGTTTTTTAGTCTGTTAGAACAATTCCATTGCGACTTGTATATCGGTAGAAAACACAAACCCCAAAACCACCTTGCACCGTAGGAGCTAAACAAAAATATATGTGGTGGGGAATTTCCTTGCTACCAATATATAGCCCTTACAGGGCAAAAACAATGGTTTTAAATTTTTTTTGCATTTTTTTTGCACCGTAGGTGCTTTATATTGGTAGAAAATATAACCCACGAAACCATTTTGCACCGTAGGTGCTAAACAAATATTTGTATTTTGCTATTTTTTAAAAAAAGCCCCGAATAACATGATTACCAAAATTGCAAATATCACACTGTAAACATTAGGAAATGTAATAATTATACCAAATAATATAACAACCATTCCTGTAAACCAAATCCAAGTTGAACTATAGTTACTTTCTAAATTGCCACCGTTATTTACTTCTGTTTCTTTTACTTCTTCTTTTTTAAATTTCTCTTTTTGCATTTCCTCCTCCATTTCCCTTTTTAACTTTTCCTTAATCTCCAAATATGTTTTATTCGCAACTCGTATAACTTTTTCGGTGCTTTTTCCAATATGTGTGTTGGTGGCGGTGATTTTAATTTCTGCAAATTCATTTGCATTAAGATTGTTAAGTCTTACAATATTTTCGCCTTGTGCTTCCACTTCTCCAATTAAGTTAATCGTTATTTTGTCGGCATTAAAAACTTTCCAACTTATTGTAATTGTTTCGCCACTATACACTTGGGTAGGGTTTGCGGTAAAAACTTCTACTACAGGCACAAAATTATTTTTTGTGGTGTTATGTTGCGTGTTTTTGGTATTTCCTAATTTTGCGTCATACAACTTCCGTTGTTCGGCATTACTTAGCACTTCATACGCCTCTTGAATATTCTTAAACATTTCTTCAAAAAACTTATCTCCCTCATTTTTATCAGGGTGAAATTTTTGTGAAAGTTTGCGATAAGCTGTTTTGATTTCTTGTTCTGTTGCGGTTTGGCTTATGCCTAATAGTTCGTAGTAATTTTTCATTTTTTATAGGCATTTGTAATAAGGAACAAAATTAGTAATTTTTTAAGAAAAGTAATAAAATATTTACTTTTTTCCTTATCTTTGTTTTATAAAATCACATATGTTTTGCAAAAATACTATTCCAAAATGCAAAATCTGTTTCATCTTCGAGGAGTATTGTTATTGCATTTTTCTCAAAACCTTGCAAATTTTCGCTAAGATAATTGCCCCAACTATTTTTCATACGTTTTCAAATTTTCAATTTCAAAATAGCTGTCCATATATCCTTTTCTTACAATTGAAGGCGAATGAGTTACAATAATTAGCTGTGCATTTTCGTTAAGTTTACGAATCGTATCAATAAGTTGTTCCTGTATAGAAAGATGCAAAGAAACTTCGGGTTCATCAAGCAAAAATATACAAGGTTGATTTTTTGTAACCAATGCTTGCAATAAAATAATTAAAATTTGCTTTTCACCAGATGAAAGTTGATATAACTCTATCGTTTGTTTAGTAAGATGATGTGTAAGTTGTATAGAATAATTATTACCAATACCTACCTTATATTTACTTTTAAATATTTTTTCATTTAGAATTTTAAAAAACTGATTGATATTGATAAGCCCTATTTTTTTTTCGTTATCATCTAGTGGCTTTGTTACATAATAATAATCTGGATAGGTTATAGTTGGTACATAAATATCTAGTTGGTAACGCATAAAAGATTCCATGAGTATATGCAAATCATCATCTAATGAAGTAGCTTTTTTATACCCCCATCTTATAAGATGTTTATCTTTCCTGATTCGTGTATTATTAGGTTTATCAAAAGTAGTAACAAAAGCCAATTCTGTTTCTATCTTTTCTTTATCTATCTTTTGATAATTTAATTCAAAATATTTGTCTTTTTTACTGTAAGATAACAAGCCTAAGTTGGTACTAATTGTAATAGACTTATACTCATATCTGGCTAAAGAAAAAGTATCGAAACTAAGTAAAGCATATAACAAATTAACTACTGTACTTTTACCACTGCCATTTTCGCCAATTAACACATTCACAGTTGGAATTATATCCCAAGAAAAATCATAAATTCCCCAGACTTTTTCTATGCTAATATGTTTTATTTGGTTAATTGTTTTTGTTTCCATTATTGATGTAAATATTTGTGAGCAAATATAAGAAACTTTTGGAAAGTGCCAAACTTCCCAAAAGCTAAAAAAATTATGCCAATTACAACCCCGCCTTTTTCTTTATCTCCTCCACCACTTCAGGATTTAATAACGTAGCAATATCTCCTAAGTTGCTTGCATCTCCTTCGGCAATTTTCCGCAAAATTCTACGCATAATTTTGCCCGACCTCGTTTTTGGTAAACCACTGACAAACAATATTTTATCGGGTTTTGCAATAGCACCAATCACTTTTGTAACCGTAATTAAAATGCTGCCTTTTATTGTTTCATACCTGTCTTCGCTTACAGAACTGTCGCAAATCACGTAGGCAAAAATTCCTTGTCCTTTAATATCGTGAGGATAGCCAACTACTGCCGATTCGATAACTAATGGGTGTTCATTGATAGCATTTTCGACTTCTGCCGTACCCAAACGATGCCCCGAAACATTGATTACGTCATCTACTCTGCCCAAAATTCTGTAATAACCATCTTCATCACGTTTTACGCCATCGCCTGTAAAATATAAACCTTTGAAAGTAGAGAAATACGTTTGTCGGCATCTTTCGTGGTCGCCGTATGTGGTGCGTAGCATCGATGGAAATGGAAACTTAATACACAAATTGCCTTCTACTGCATTACCTTTCAACTCATTTCCTTTGTCATCAACTATCATGAGTTGCACCCCGCAAAGTGGCAAAGTGGCATAAGCTGGTTTTGTTGGTGTAATTCCTGCCAAAGGCGAAATCAAAATTCCGCCTGTTTCGGTCTGCCACCAAGTATCTACAATCGGGCATTTTCCCTTGCCTATATGTGTGTGATACCATTGCCAAGCCTCCACATTGATAGGCTCACCAACAGAACCCAAAACTTTTAAAGAACTCAAACTATGCTTTTCGATTGGTTCTGTTCCAAAAGCCTGCAAAGCACGCAAAGCCGTTGGTGCTGTATAAAAATGTGTAACTTTGTGTTTATCAATTACTTGCCAAAATCTATCATTTTCGGGATAGGTTGGCACACCTTCAAACATTACCGTTGTTGCACCTGCCAATAATGGTGCATACACAATATACGAATGTCCTGTAACCCAACCTACATCGGCAGTACACCAAAAAATATCTCCTTGTTTATACTGAAAAACATTTTCAAACGTATATTTTGTGTAAACCATATAGCCACCTGTCGTGTGAACAACGCCTTTGGGTTTGCCTGTCGAGCCAGATGTATAAAGGATAAATAGCATATCTTCGCTATCCATTTCCGCAGCTTTATTTTTTTTACTTACCTCTTCTATAGCCTCGTGCCACCATACATCACGTCCCCATTGCATATCTACTCTTTCTTTTGTGCGTTGCAAAACAATGATATTTTTTATGGTAGTACATTTGGAAACCGCCTCATCTACAATAGGTTTCAATGGAAAATTTTTCGCACCTCTATAACTTCCATCAGAGGTAATTACCAATTTTGCCCCGCAATCTATAATTCTATCAGTCAAAGAATTTGCCGAAAAACCTGCAAAAACTACCGAATGTATAGCCCCAATTCTTGCACAAGCCAACATAGCAATAGCAGCCTCTGGCACCATAGGCAAATAAATAATTACCCTGTCCCCTTTTTTAACATTAAATTTTAGGAGTGTATTAGCAAATTGACAAACTTTTTCGTGTAATTGTTTGTAAGTCAAGGTAATAGATTCTTCATTTGGATTATTTGCTTCCCAAATAATAGCAGGTTTGTCGCCAAGTGTAAATAAATGTCGGTCTAAGCAATTTTCGGTAATATTCAATTTCCCATTGATAAACCATTCTATTTTAGGTTCGTCAAAATTCCACTCCAAAACCTTATCCCAAGTTTTTCGCCAATAGAAACTTTCGGCAATATCTGCCCAAAACTGTTCAGGATTTGCTACACTTTTTTGGTATTCGTGGAAATATCCACCTAAGGAATTTATTTTATTTGCCATGTTATTAATAGGTTAGGTTTTGTCAAAACTACTAAAAATAACTAAAAACATATAGGAAATTTGGAATTTTCTATATATTTTATTTACCATAACTTTTTACTAATTTCTAACAAATAACATTTCCTTACCATAAAAAAAACTAAATTGCTTGTTTCTACTAATAAATTCCCGCAAATCTTTTGCATTGGCAAATTTTTCGCGAATGTACTCCGATAGTGGTAACAAAGTGAGTTGTTTTTTGTCTGTAGATAAATCTAATTTAAAGAGCAAATAGGTTTTCATTTTGTTTTTATCTTGTAAATTCAAAAAAGTTTGCCCATCTACTTGAGAAATATAGCCAACATATTCCTTTTGTTGATATGCCTCTATACTTTCATTCAGAGTATTTTCTACAATGCTATATTGGTAGGCATCGAGACTTTTAATTTCATAAAAATCCTTATTCTGTGCGTCTTTTTCCTTCCATTGTCCTAATAAATTTGTGTCTATTGGAAATTTTGGTGTATCTATTGCAACCGAAGATTCATAGGGACAAGCCGTACAAATACATACAAGTAGCAACAAAGAAAGATAGACAAAGCCATGATGTTGCAACTTTTTGGACAATGGCAAAAATTTTGCAAAAAAAACCATACGTAGAGATACTAAAATTGTTTTCATTTCAAAATTATGATTACTTTTGAAAGCAAATATAACTAATTTTGTGAATTCACCAATAGGAATTTTTGATAGTGGCATTGGCGGTTTGACTTTGGCAAACGCAATTAGCACACTTTTGCCAAATGAACAACTGATTTATTTTGGCGACACTGCACATTTGCCATACGGCGAAAAATCTACAGCAGCTATTCAAGCATATACCATCAAAATTATTGATGTATTGCTAAAACACCAATGCAAAGTAATTTTAATAGCTTGTTATTCGGCTTCTACTGCTGCCTACGAACTTGCAAAAGAATATACTGCAAGCAAAGCTAAAATAATTAGTATGATAGAGCCTGTTATCGAATATTTGGCAAACTATGCAAACAAAAATATTGGCTTAATTGGTACAAGACAAACCATTAATTCAGGGGTTTTTGAAAAACATTTGGCTAAATTAGACAAAAATATTCAACTAAAATTATTAGCAACTCCTTTGTTAGTGAATATGATAGAAGAAGGTTTTTTTAATAACAATATTAGTCATAGTGTTATCGAAAAATATTTAACAGAACCAAATTTGCAAAATATTGATGCCTTAGTATTAGGTTGCACACATTTTCCACTTATTCGCAAAGAAATAGATGCGTTTTATCAAGCACAACAACAAAACGTAGAAACTATTGATGCCTCAATGATTGTTGCAAAATATCTATATAACTATTTGCAAACCAACAACTTACGTACAAACACAGACCAAATTCCTATCCATAAATTCTATGTATCTGATTATACAAAATCTTTTGAGGCATCGACTACGTTATTTTTTGGGAAAAAAGTAGAATTGCAACAATATAAATTATGGGAATAATAACATTAGCAACACAAAATTTATATATTTCCTATAAAAACAAACAAAATACGATTCATTCTATTATAGAAAATGGAAATATAGCTATTGAAAATGGAAAATTAACCGTTTTAGTAGGAATTAATGGTATTGGTAAAACTTCTCTATTGAAAGTTTTGGCGGGTTTACATACAAATTTTACAGGAAATATTACTTTATTCAACAAAAACATACATAGCTATACACTTGCCGAAAAAGCAAAATATATTAGTGTAGTATTTCACGAAAAATTTTATCCACCTATTTTAACTGTAAAAGAAATTGTAGAAATAGGAAGACAGCCATATACAGATTGGACAGGAAAATTGCAAGAAATAGATGAGCAAATAGTAGCTAATGCCTTGAAAATCACCGAAATACAACATTTAGCAAACCGTTATATAGATACTTTGAGTGATGGGCAACTACAAAAAATGTGGATTGCAAGAGCAGTAGCACAAGCTGGAAATATTATGTTATTAGACGAACCTACTGCACATTTAGATATTTGTAGCAAAGCAGAAATATGGAATTTGTTGAAAAATATTGCAAAAAATGAACAAAAAGCTATTTTACTTACTTCTCACGATATTGATTTTAGTTTGCAACTTGCAGATTGTATTTTGTTGATTGACCAAAAACAACTTTTAAGTTTTTCGCCTAAAGAATTAATCCAAAGCAATTTGCTGGATAAAATATTTGCAAGTCCTTATTTTACTTTTAAAAATGGAATTTTACAATTATGCAGTACGTAATGTAGTACGTAATTTCAAAAAACAAAAACTTCAAAAAATACACTAACTTTGTGGTGTAAACTTCATATCATCAATGGATAAAGCACAAATTAAACTTGACTTTCTGCAAAAATTACAAACTTTTGCCAAAACACTTAAAAATTACGTTTCAACCCCTGATAATCAATGAACTGTAAAAGGTTTTATTGATGTTTTTGAAAATATCTACACAATTTCGGCAGATACAAAAATTATCTCAAAAATTCTTGAAATTCACCTTTTTTCAAAGTTTTTGACATTTGCCAATGAAAATGATTTTGACTTAGTTCTTGCGGAAAAACAGAATTGGTATCCCGATATTTCTTTTGTTTCCAAAACCAATAAAGACATTAAGTTTGCAGTTGATTTGAAAACAACTTATCGTTTAGAAAACAATCCTGCATTTTGCAATGGTTTTACTTTGGGGTCTCACGGAGAATACTTTACCAACCAAAACAGCACAAAAAACATACAATTTCCTTACAATCAATATTTGGGGCATTATTGTTTGGGTATTTTATATTCACGAAAAGCCTTAACTTATTTGGAAGAAGCAACCGTTTATGCGAAATCTGATTTACAAAAAATTCCTTCTGTAATTGTAGAGTTTGAGTTTTTTGCACAAGAAAAGTGGCGAATAGCAAGCGACAAAAGCGGAAGTGGCAACACCGCTAATATTGGTAGCATAATCTATATTTCCGATATTTTGCAAGGCAACGGAATTTTTGCTAACTTGGGCGAAGAATGGTTTAACGAATTTTGGCAAAACTACGGAAAGATTACCTTTAAAGACAAAAAAATCACAGACTTGAAGACTTATTTGCAGTTTAAAGGCAAGACTGATGATTTTATTAGCCAAAATATCGTTTTGAAAAAAACAACAGGAAACACAAAAGATGATGAATAAAGAAAAAATATTTGTTCCGCCTATAAAAATTCAGGGTAAAAAGACGAAATTAGTTGATTTCGTCTTAGAAAACTTGCCCGAAACGGCTTTTGATGTTTGGATTGAGCCTTTTATGGGTTCGGGTGTAGTAGGTTTTAATGTGCAACCTAAAAAAGCCATCTTTGCAGATAGTAACCCGCACATTATTAACTTTTACAATGCCATCAAAAACAAGGAAATTAATCATTTGATTGTTAAACAATTTTTACAAGAACAAGGAAAAATTTTAGCAGAAAAAGGACAGGAATATTACAACGAAGTAAGAGAAAAATTTAACACAACACATCAATCACTTGATTTTTTATTTCTTAATCGCAGTTGCTTCAATGGAATGATACGTTTTAATCGCAAATTAGCATTCAATGTTCCTTATGGACACAAACCCGAAAGATTTGCACAGGCTTACATTACTAAAATCACGAACCAAGTAAAACAAGCGGCATTTTTGATAGAAAATAACGATTGGGATTTTATTTGTCAAGATTTTACAGAAACAATTAAACTAGCAAAAGAAAATGATTTGATTTATTGCGACCCGCCTTATATTGGTAGGCATGTAGATTATTACGACAGTTGGGACGAGCAAAATGAATTAGATTTAGAAAAATCTTTGCAAAATTGTGGTGCTAAATTTATGGTTTCTACTTGGCATAGCAATCAATACCGAAAAAATGACTATTTACAAGGACTTTGGAAAAAATATAAAGTAGTAACGACTTCACATTTTTATCATTTGGGCGGAAAAGAGGAAAACAGAAATGCCGTAACAGAAGCCTTGATAACAAATTATGAAAAAACCAATAAGATAAAGAAAATAGAGTTGCCTACTTATCAACAACTTCGGTTGACTATATAAAAGAGAAACTGCGGAGAACATTGTATTTATGAAAAAGGGGCAAAAGTACGTAATTGGGGCTAAGGTGCTTTTTAGGGGCTTTTGTGGTTTATTAAACTTGTGTGCTTTTAATTCCCCTGCTTCATAAATACTTTTCCGTAGTACGTAGCTCCAGCTACGTACACAGAAATAGGCATCTACTTTTGTGCTAAGCAACAAGTTATTTTTTATTCTTCTTCCTCGTCTTCTATTCCTTCGCCTATATTTTGAGTTTCTTCTTTGCTTTTTTTGCCTGCTACTACGATTACGATTTCGCCTTTTACGCCTTTTTTTGTAAAATAGCTATGAATTTCTCGCAAAGTTCCATTAACAGTTTCTTCATGAATTTTGCTAAGTTCACGAGATACAGATGCTTGTCTATTTTCGCCAAAAACGAGCATAAATTGTTCCAAAGCCTTTACTAAACGGTGCGGAGATTCATAAAAAATCATTGTCCTTTCTTCGTGCAATAAATTTTCTATGCGTGTTTTTCTACCTTTTTTATGTGGCAAAAAACCTTCAAACGTAAAACGGTCTGTTGGCAAGCCCGAATTGACCAAAGCAGGCACAAAAGCTGTAGCACCAGGTAGGCATTGCACAGGAATAGCATTTGCCAAACAAGCACGTACCAACAAAAAACCAGGGTCTGAAATAGCAGGTGTACCAGCATCAGAAACCAAGGCAATATGGCTACCGTCTTGCATTTTTTTCAATAAATTACTAATTGTATGATGTTCATTAAAAATATGATAACTTTGCAAGGGTTTGCTAATTTGCAAGTGTTTCAACAAAATACCACTTTGACGAGTATCTTCTGCCAAAATAATATCTACCATTTGCAAAATTTTTACTGCCCGAAAAGTAATATCTTCTAAATTGCCTATTGGGGTGGGAATAACGTATAACACTGTAATTGAGTTAGTAAAATTAGTAAATAGATGTTTTGCGTAGTGTTTTGTAATTTAGCAAATAATTACCTACAAAAAACTACGCAAATTATCAAAAAATAATTAGATGTTATTAATTTATGTAGCATAGGCTTTAGTCTGTGCTTGATTTTGGCTTGTAAACTCTTGATTATCAATAATTTATGTAGCATAGACTTTAGTCTCAGCAATTCCCACTTTGACTAATTAATTGATAATCAAGTATTTAACTCGTTTTTTTGCATTTAGTAATTTGTTGATAATCAATGAATTACCTAAAATGGGAAAAATAATGAATAAATAAGCATTGATAATCAATGAGTTACATATCTCAAAGTGGGAATTGCTGCTTTAGTCTGTGCTTGATTTTGGCTTGTAAGCTCTTGATTATCAATAATTTATGTAGCATAGACTTTAGTCTGTGCTTGATTTTGGCTTGTAAACTCTTGATTATCAATAATTTACAAGCACAGACTAAAGTCTATGCTACAAACCTTCATAACGTATATTTAAGCAGAAACTAACCTTTCGGCATTGTCTGCCAAACGAAGTTCACCAATAAAATCGTCAATTTGTCCGTCCATTACTGCCGACAAATTATAAATTGTGTAATTGATTCGGTGGTCTGTTACTCTACTTTGTGGATAGTTATAGGTGCGAATTTTATCTGACCTATCTCCACCGCCAACCATTGTTTTCCGTTGTGCCGAAATTGCATCATTGTGTTTTGCCAATTCTATTTCATAAATCCTTGCTTTTAATACTTTTAAAGCTTTATCAAAATTTTTGATTTGAGATTTTTCGTCTTGGCATTGCACTACAGTATTGGTTGGGATATGTGTCAAACGAATAGCCGAGTAGGTAGTATTTACCGACTGTCCACCAGGTCCCGAAGAGCAGAAAGTATCTTTGCGAATATCACTCATATTCAAATTTACTTCTACATCATCTACTTCGGGCAATACTGCCACAGACGCAGCCGAAGTATGTACCCTACCTTGTGTTTCGGTTTCGGGAACACGTTGCACACGATGCACCCCTGCCTCGTACTTCATCATACCATACACGTCCTCCCCACTAACAGAAACGATGACCTCTTTATAACCACCAGAAACCCCTTCAGTAAAGTCAATAGTTTCCATTTTCCACTTTTTCTTTTCTGCAAATCGTTGATACATACGAAACAAATCTCCTGCAAAAATAGATGCCTCATCACCACCTGCACCACCGCGAATTTCCAAAATAATATCTTTACTATCATTTGGGTCTTTAGGAATCAGCATTTCTTTGATTTTCTCTTCCATCACAGCTACTTTTGGCTCCAATTCTTCCAGTTCCAACTTCGCCATATCTCGAAAATCGAGGTCTTTTTCTGTCCGTAATACTTCTTTGGCACTTTCTATATTTCCTAATAAATTGCGATATAAAAAATATTGCTCTACTATTTTGCCAAGTTCTTTGTATTCCTTGTTCAATTTAGCATAATTTTTCATATCCACCATTTGTTCAGGTTGCACGATTAAGTCTGCGACTTCATCATATCGTTTTTTGATGTCTTCTAATTTCTCCAGCATAATCCTATATTTTTTGCAAAGATAAGGAAATTTTTATTATTTTAGTTCCAAATACAAGTTTTTTTCCATTTCTTGTCATTTCCCCTGCCAAGCATATTCCTAAAATAGTTTTTCGTTTTTTAACTTTTTTTAATACATTTGCAAAATAAAAAATTTTGCAAAACGCAGCAATGCGTCTTTCATACATAAGCAGGACTATTATCTATTCAAAATGGCAGATTTTACAAGCACTCGGACACTTTCTATGGCTGCAATTATTGCAGTTTTGGTTGCAATTATTGCTTTTTTGGGCTATTATGCCTATGATTTGAAACAACAAGTGAAAGTAGATGTGGCTGCATTAGAAACCAAGCAACAGCAATTACAACGAGTGTATGCAAAATTAGATTCTATTTCGAAGGTCTTAGACGAGAAAATAGCCGAAATTCAACAGCTTGGAGGGAAAGTAGAAGGATTGCAAAAAATCAAAAAACAAGTAGAAAAAGAAAAATATGAACTAAAACTCTCTAAAAAAATTCCTACCAATCGGTATCAAAAAATAATGGCAAAAATTAGAGAATATGAAACAATATTAGATAGAAAAGATATTGAAATTCAAAAACTCAAAATAGCAAATCAAGAACTAAGTAACGAAAATACTACCTTAAAACAAAATGCCGATAGTATGCACCAAAAACTTGCTTCGGTGCATTCGGTAACCGAAGATTTGAACAAAAAAATTAAAGTAGCTGCCATTCTCAAAGTAAATAATATTTTGGTGCAAGCCATTGCCGATAATGGAAAAGTACGCACCGAACAAAGTTATAAATCTAAACATATTGACATTTTACGCATTACTTTCCGTTTTGATGACAATAAAATTGCCGAACATAACATACGCAAATTATACTTCAAAATTATAGATTCGGCTGGGAAAGTGATAGCAGATGAAAATAATGGGAGTGGAAAATTTAGCTACAACGGGCAAGAAACTATCTATACTACTGCCGCCGAAACTCTTTTTAACAATAACGGGCAACCTTTTACTTTGGATTATAAGCACACCCAAGAATACACGACAGGCAAATATCTGATAGAAATTTTCTGCGAAGGAGTTATGATTGGAAGTACCAATTTTTTAGTAAAATAATAGATAACGACTGTACGTAGCTGGAGCTACGTACTACACAAGACATCAATTAATAACCTACAACCTCTATGTGGCAGAAATATTTGGGTAAATTAGTAAAAACACCTATTTGGGTAAAAATAGTTTTAATTTTTATTCTAAGTTATTTTGTATATTGGATTTTGGCACACCCATTGGCACATTTTGCGGTCAAAGGTTTGCTTGCAATTATACCTTTTTTCTTACAAATGCTTTGGGAGTTGGTAAAATTCTTTGTTATTTTGATTGTTTTACAAGTTATTTTTGCTAAAACGGTTAGTAATCCAATGTATAGAAAATTGTTGTGGCTTGCGGTTATTTGCTTGACAAGTTTGTTAGACCAATTTGGAATATTTGGAGATTTTTCGTGGAATCCGCTAAAAATCAAGGCATCTTTTGAGTATTTTCTCTTACAAATGCAATTTCTTAGCTTTTATTACGTCATTATTTTATTGGTATTGCCTCGTTTTGTGTGGGGATTTCTTACGCAAGGCTTTGTGTTGTTGATGTCCTTGCTTTCTTCTGGCGTTGGGCTTATTCCATTAATTGGCGGTTTTTTGAGTACCTTGCTTAGCTCGGTAATTACATTTTCGGTACTTGCATTTTTTGTACTTAATTTTGTAGCAATGGGTTTGTTGGGCTTGGAAAAATTACTAACAAAAAAATAAACATTTTGAAAGTTTGTAGCATAGACTTTAGTCTGTGCTTTTGTAAAGCATTGATAATCAGTTTATTAGAACAAAAAATGCTAAATTCTTCTGCCGTTGGCTGTGTCCCACGCCAACTCCACCAGCACGTCAAAG
>JBIKRY010000272.1:0-6615 GCA_044348925.1 Bernardetiaceae bacterium | reverse complement strand
CTGCACAAATTGAAACACAATTTGACAAAATTGCTGAAGGGAAAATGGTTTGGACAGATATGATTCGTAATTTTTATACCGATTTTCATTTGGCAGTCGAAGACAAAAAAGAAACCGCAGATAGAGGTAAAGCAACAGGCGAAAGAAAACTCGGCATACACCCACAAAGTGGCAAAGATGTACTTGTTCGGGTGGGACGTTATGGTGCATTGGCACAAATTGGCAATCAAGATGACGAACAGAAGCAGTTTGCAAGCCTACGAGCAGGGCAAAATATAGAAACTTTGACGCTGGAGCAGGCATTGGAATTGTTTAAATTGCCGAGAGAAGTTGGGCAGTTTGAGGAGCAGAAAATGGTGGCTGCAATAGGAAAATTTGGACCTTATATCAAACATAAAGACTCGTTTGTGTCTATTCCAAAAGATTTAGACCCGTTGGCAATTACTGTAGAACAAGCAATCGCATTGATTGAAAACAAACGAATAGCAGATGCAAACAAAATTATAAAACTATTTCCACAAAATCCCGAACTCAAAATATTGAATGGTCGTTGGGGTGCGTATATTGCGTATGGAAAATTGAATGTAAAAATTCCAAAAAATAAATTGGAAACTGCAGCCGATTTGACCTACGAAGAATGTATGGCTTTGGTAGATGAAACTCCAGAAAGTAAAAAAGCTGTAGCAAACAAAAAAACTAAAGCAGAAGAAATAGAAAAAGATAAAAAAGAAAGTAGCAAAACAAAAACCGTTGCCAAAACAACAAAAACAACTGTTGCTAAAAATACCACCAACAAAAAAGTTGCAACAAGTGCCAAGACTACTGCAAAAGTACCAAAAACCATTGCAGATAAGAAAAAATAAGTAATGCTTGCGTAGTATGTAGCTCCAGCTACCTACACTCGTAAAAGCAAGTATAATTCAAAATCATTTTTATATAGTATTTTTTTATGTGCAGAATTGCAGGAATAGTAGATAGTGCTGCCTCTACAGAAGTTTTGGAAACTACAGTTTCGAAGATGATAGGTGCTATGGCACGTGGAGGTCCCGATGGATTAGGTATTTGGGCAGATAGCAATATCGGTTTGGCACTTGGACATCGTAGGCTTGCATTATTAGATTTATCCGAAGCAGGGCATCAACCTATGTACAGCCAAAATAAAAATTTAGTAATTACTTATAATGGCGAAATTTATAACTTTAAGGAATTACGTAAAGAGTTGATAGACAAAGGATTACGATTTTATACGCAAACAGATACTGAAGTTATTTTGGCTGCCTATCAAACATTTGGAACAGATTGTTTTGCAAAATTTAACGGAATGTTTGCTTTTGCGTTGGTAGATTTGCAAGCAAAAAAGTTGTTTTTGGTGCGTGATAGTGCAGGAATCAAACCAATGTATTATAGTTTGCAAAATAATACCTTACTTTTTGCCTCAGAAATTCGTGCTTTTCAAGCCATTCCAAACAAGTATCAAGAAGAACCTCTTTGGAAAACTTTGTTTCTTACTTTTGGACATTTGCCCGAACCTTATACCACTGTTCAAGAAATTACAATTTTACCAAAAGGGCATTTTATTAGTTTTGATTTGCAAAATTTGAATAAGAATACAGGAAATTTGACAAAAATAGCAGCAAAAGAAACTGTTTTTTACCAAAATACTTTCACCGAAACCATAAAAGAAAAGGCAAGTGCCGTAAAATTAGTACGCGAAACTTTTATTGCAGCAGTAGAAAGGCATTTGGTAGCAGATGCACCTGTCGGAATTTTTATGAGTGGCGGCGTAGATTCGAGCTTAATAGCTTTGATTGCCGATAAAATTCTCAAAAAAGAAAATAACCATACCCTTTCTATTGTATTTAAAGAAAGTAAATATTCTGAAAAAAAATACCAAGAAATAGTTGCTGCCCAATTACGAAATACGCACCAATATTTTGAGGTAGGCGACAAAGATTTTTTTGAAGCTTTTGAGGATATTCAACAAGCAGCAGACCAGCCAAGCATAGACGGAATTAATACCTATTTTATTTCAAAATTTGCCAAACAAGCAGGCTTGAAGGCAGTTTTGTCGGGAGTTGGTGCAGACGAATTGTTTGGGGGCTATAGCACTTTTCAACGTGCTAAATATTTGCCTTATACAAACTATGTTCCTAATTTTACTTTTAATTTTATTGCCAATTTTGCTACAGATAAATATAAAAAAATAGGATTTTTGGGCTTGCCAGACCAAATAGGCAAATACTTGTTTTTTCGAGGCTTGTTTATGCCCAAAACTGTGGCAAATTTGTTAGATATAACAGAGAAAGAAGTATATTTGGCTATAGAAAAAATATTTGTAGGAAATAAAGTCGCAAATTTATCTATAGGCAATCAAATTAGTTGGCAGGAGTTTAATTTATATATGCAAAACCAGCTATTAAAAGACTCTGATGTGATGAGTATGTGGCATTCTTTGGAATTGCGAACTCCGTTTTTGGATAAGGAATTGGTTGATTTAGCTCACCAAATAGATAGCAACACCAAGTTTTACGACAGTAATCGTACAAAGGAACTACTTTTGGCAGCTTTTGCAGATATTCTTCCAGAGGCAGTTTGGAACAGACCTAAACAAGGTTTTACGTTTCCATTCCAAGAATGGCTACAAAAACAAACCCAACTTTTGCAGACAACAACCAATAATAACCACACAAGAAAAAAATTATTTGCAGATTTTGAGCAAGGTAATTTACATTGGTCAAGAATTTGGGCATTAATGCAAGTTACATAGTTTTTGTACAAAGCAATAAAAAACCTATTTTTCCTATTTTTTATTCATAAATTTATTACCTTTACAGTCCAATAAATTACAATTTTTGTATAAAATGTTATAAAATTGTAATTGTTTGCATTTTATTAGCAAAATAATGAAAATCCTTTATGCTGGTGAACTTTCAAGTGTTGAAATAAACTGTTTTTTGCGTATGAGAACATTGCAAAAAATGGGTTATGCTGTTATTCCATTCGATTTTTACCAATACCAAGCAAAAGGATTAGAAGGTAAAATACAATTCCATTTTGGTTGGGGGCGAAATGTGGACAAACTCAATCACGATTTTATTCAAGTAGCTTTGCAACAAAAACCTGATTTGATTTGGGTAGATAAAGGCTTATATATTAAGGCAAGCACTTTGCAATTTATCAAAAAAAATTTGAATACCAAAATTTCGCACCTCGTACCTGATGACCCTTTTGGGTATAATCGTAAAGGTTGGGGAATTTTTTACAATGCCATTCCATATTATGACCTGCATTTTGTCAAAAGACCTTATAATATACCAGAATACAAGCAATTAGGTGCTACAAAAGTATTTGAATATGACCATTCCTTTGACCCTTTGGTACACAAACCAATGATTTTGACTCAAGAAGAATATAAAAAATACCATGCAAATGTAGGTTTTATTGGTACTTGTGAAACGCATAGAGCCAATACCATTTTATATTTGATAGAAAATGGAATTGCTGTTTCTATTTGGGGCAAATATTGGAATAGATACAAACATTGGAACAAGTTAAAACCTTTTTATCGAGGCGGAGAAATTCATGGCGAAGAATATGCAAAAGTGTTATCGGGAATAGATATTGCCCTGCATTTTTTGCGAAAAGCAAACCGAGATGCACAAGATAGTCGTACTTTTGAAATTCCTGCTTGTGGTGCTTTTATGCTTGCCGAAAAAACCTATAAACACGAGCAGTTTTTTAAGGCAGACGAAGAAGCAGTTTTTTTTGAAAACAACCAAGAGTTATTACAAAAAGTAATTTATTACCAAAAAAACGACGTAGAAAGAAAAAAAATAGCCGAAAATGGCTATTTGCGTTGCCTAAAAAGTGGCTATGACCATGAAAGTCGTTTGAATGCAATGTTGGAATTGGTAAAAAAAGAACTTTTTAATGCTACTTTAGTGTTAGAAAATACCAAACATAATTATTAAAATTTAGGTTTTCTATATCAAAATGAACAAGTAATTTGTACGTAATCTA
Source organism: Bernardetiaceae bacterium (assembly GCA_044348925.1). Lineage (GTDB taxonomy): Bacteria > Bacteroidota > Bacteroidia > Cytophagales > Thermoflexibacteraceae > JAAFKA01. The sequence goes on along the minus strand of JBIKRY010000272.1, from coordinate 2,595 downwards.
AGTTGCATAAAATGTACCGTACCCTTTAGAGTTTTTAATAAATTTGCAGTGAAATTCATTTATACTAAAACTAAAATAATTTTATAAAAAACAGAACATAAAGATGTCATCTTTGAAAAAAAGATGACATCTTTGGATAAAACCAATTAATTTTTAGTATACTAATTTTACCAAAAAAATATAAAAAATAATTTTCTATGTAGTAAATAAATATTTTAAGGCGGAAAACCTAATTAAAATTTATATTTATTGAATTACTTATATTTGTAAAAAAGTTTACTTTTGTCTAAAATAGCTAATAATATTACAAAATTTGCAGATATTTTGGTATTTTATTAGCACAGCTTAAAGGCAATCATTAATTTTACTACCTAACTTCACACGCCAAATCCTATGTACATTCTTTCATAACATCTATTATATGCGAAAAGATTATTTAAAAGGAGATGCGGAAAATATTAATCCAGCAGAGAAAGAAATAGAAAAAGCCTTAAGACCTTTATCTTTTGAAGATTTTAGTGGGCAGGCAAAAATTATTCAAAATTTGCACGTATTTGTGCAAGCAGCCTTGCAACGTGATGAGGCTTTAGACCACGTACTTTTGCACGGACCACCAGGTTTAGGCAAAACTACCCTTTCTAATATTATTGCCAATGAACTAAAAGCTAATATCAAAATTACTTCGGGTCCTGTATTGGACAAGCCAAGTGATTTGGCAGGTTTATTGACCAATCTGGACGCAAAAGACGTTTTATTTATAGACGAAATTCACCGATTAAATCCTATTGTCGAAGAGTATTTGTATTCGGCAATGGAAGATTACAAAATAGATATTATGTTGGATTCGGGAGCCAATGCAAGGTCTATACAAATAGCTTTGAATCCATTTACGCTGATTGGTGCAACAACGAGGTCGGGCTTATTGACTGCACCTTTGCGGGCAAGATTTGGCATTGCAGCACGTTTGGAATATTATGATGCCGAATTGCTAACTAAAATTATCAAAAGGTCTTGTGCTATTCTCAAAACTCCTATAGAACCCGAAGCTGCTTACGAAATAGCACGCCGTAGTCGAGGTACACCACGTATTGCCAATAATTTGTTGCGAAGAACACGAGATTTTGCACAAGTAAAAAGCAATGGCACAATTTCGGTAGAAATAGCCAGAATAGCTTTAGATGCGTTGGAAGTAGATGAAAATGGCTTAGATGATATGGATAACCGTATTTTATTGACGATTATCGAGAAATTTAAGGGAGGGCCTGTAGGAATTTCGACCATTGCAAGTGCAGTAAGCGAAGAAGCCGAAACCATAGAAGAAGTATATGAACCGTTTTTGATACAAGAAGGCTATTTGAAACGTACTGCAAGAGGTAGAGAAGCCACCGAATTGGCATATAAACATCTCAAAATTACCCCGCCAGCAGGCACATTGTTTTAAAATACAACTAAAGCAACAAAATAATAGTTGCTGTAAAAATTCCGTTGTAGATGTAGCTTTTTGCGGTAAAAAACCAAACTTTCCAAGTCTTAAACACTTGGAAAGTCTATTGTTAAATTTTTTGCAACAGAAATTTTACAGTAACAACTAATTTCTGCTTTAAGTGCTTAATCATCTTATTTTACACTATAAATTACCGTATTCCAAGCCATACGATTTACTAAAGGCAGCTGCAAAATAAAATTATCCAAAGCAATTAACGGTTTAAACCACCAGCCAATGGTTTGGTCATTTTCTTTATACATTTTTTTCCAATATCTTTCTTGATTTGGGTGAACCCTTTGAATAAGATAATAATGAATGAATAATAATAAAGTTGCACACCAAAATTCTTTATGCTCTACGGTTTTGAATAATTTTTTGTATTTTGTTAAAATATCAAATCCGAGTGGCGTTTCATCTATAGTACGCACATCAGTAGCCATTCTACGATATACATTGATAATTGGATTGTACTTTAGAGGGTCAAAAGTAAATAATGTGCCACCTGTTTTCAAATAGCGGTGCATATTGCTAAGCCACATACTATGGTCGGTTTCGGGTACGTGGTGCATCACATTGGCACAATAAATAAAATCAAAACTTTCGGCAGGAAAATCTAATGCCTCGACAGGTGCCGTTACAAATTCCAAAGTTACACCATATCTATCTGCTAATTTTTGCCCGACTTCTACCATTTTTGGCGAAATATCATTACATACCACACTTGCACCTTGCAAAGCAAAATAAATAGAACTTTCACCAAAACCTGCCCCAATATCTAAGATACGTTTGCCTTGGAGGTTGCCCATTTTCTGCACAATAAACTTGTTTTCGATGGCTGCAATGCCTTCAAATTGTGCAATAGCATCTATTTCGTCTATTTTTTCGGCATCTGCCCAGTCGTTATGAAAAGTAGCTTCTCTTTCCAACTGTTTTTGTATATCTATGCTTACGTTCATAATCCATTTTTTTGCAAAATTACATAATCATTTCATTAATTGTATTTTTGACAAACATTTTTACAAAAATTATCTACCTACTGCTACTATAGCCTCGATATTCTAAAATCTTTAAAATTATCAAATTTACATTAGACTTTATTAAAGTCTATG